>NZ_JBFRVF010000012.1:0-48335 GCF_041475025.1 Vibrio sp. 10N.222.49.C12
GAGGCGGCATTATAGAGATGTTCATCACATTGGCAAGTGTTTATTAAAGAAAGATGCAAAAATAACGATTACATGGCGAATAAACACTCAAAGCCTTATTTGTGCAAGTTTAACTACAGAGTACTTACAAAATAACCACAGACTTATCCACAATTGCTCTGATTTTCATCCTAGAAAACAAAAAAGCTGCCTCATGGCAGCTTTTTAAATGGCAACGAGTCTAAATCCCAGAACCATATTGCTCTCCATCATCTTCATGGAGACCACATTCGCGTTTCAACCCATTAAAACGAGTTTCCTCTTCAGTCATACCCGGTTCCCACTTCTTAGTTGTATGTGTATCTCCAACAGAAAGGTAACCCTGCTCTCGAAGCGGGTGATAACCGAGACCATGCTCTTCTAGGTAATAGTGAACATCTTTATTCGTCCAATCGATTACCGGCAAAAATTTAAACACACCATTTTGGATAGATAAGATTGGCAAATTTGCACGCGATTGAGATTGCTCTCTTCTTAAACCGGAAAACCATGTCCCAGCCTCGAGCTCATCCAACGCTCTTCTCATCGGTTCAACTTTATTAAGCTTGTTGTACTTCTCTATCCCTTCTATACCTTGATCCCAAAGTTTTCCATATTGCGCTTCTTGCCAATTAGGGCTCTGTTGGGCGCGAAAGACTTGAAGGTTTAGAGTCAACTTCTGACTTAACTCATCAATAAAGCGATAGGTCTCCGGAAATAGATACCCTGTGTCAGTCAAAATAACCGGAATATCTGGTTTTGCTTGGGTCACTAGGTGCAACATCAATGCTGCTTGGATTCCGAAACTAGAAGACACAACATGTGTCCCTTCTAAATTATCTAAAGCCCACTTAACTCTTTCTAATGCGGTTAGCTGCTCTAACTCTGCGTTGATTTGTCCAAGACGAAGTATTTGCTCCGTCTTAGTCAATGCGAGTAGCTCTGCTAACTTCAGTTTTGAAGCGACAGAATTATGCATGCAGATCCCTCTTTGAAATTATCACCTCTTCGATGATGCCAGCTCGGATTGTAAAATCACCGAACCCTTCATTGTCGTTACGTTCCGTAGCCCAACGTCCCACCAGCGAATCAATCTCTTCTAAGATCTGAGCTGAAGTGATGTTCTCTTTATACATCTTAGGGATACGAGTTCCGGCCTTGTTGCCACCTAGGTGCATGTTGTAACGCCCCGGAGCCTTACCCACTAAACCAAGTTCAGCCAACATTGCACGACCACAACCGTTTGGACAACCTGTGATTCGAAGGATGATGTTATCTTCTTCTGGTAATCCATGTTTCTTCAGAATGTCTTCAACATCCGTTACAAACTCAGGAAGAAAACGCTCAGCTTCAGCCATTGCTAAAGGACATGTTGGGAATGCCACACAAGCCATTGAGTTTTTACGCTGCTCGGAAACGGCATCATCCATCAGACCGTATTGACGTGCCAGCTTTTCAATTTTTGCCTTTTGGCTCTTAGGTACACCTGCAACAATTAGGTTTTGGTTTGCAGTCATGCGGAAGTCACCTTTGTGGATCTTCGCTATTTCAGCAACACCTGTTTTCAGAGCTTTACCCGGAAAATCAAGTAAACGACCATTCTCGATGAATAACGCCAAGTGGTGCTTACCATCAATGCCTTCCGCCCAACCAATGCGATCACCACGGCCAGTAAACTCATAAGGACGGCTTTCAGAAAATTCTACGCCTGCACGCTTTTCTACTTCTGCTTTGAATACATCAATACCAACACGGTCTAGTGTGTATTTGGTTTTTGCATTCTTACGGTTTGAACGGTTACCCCAGTCACGCTGAGTCGTTACCACCGCCGCTGCTACATCTAACGTTTTATCTAATGACACAAAACCAAAGTCGTCAGCTTTACGTGCATAAGTAGAGGTATCACCATGTGTCATAGCAAGACCGCCACCGACTAACACATTAAAGCCCACCAGCTTTCCGTCTTCAGCAATAGCAACAAAGTTAAGATCGTTAGCATGGACGTCCACATCATTTTGCGGAGGAATGACAACCGTCGTCTTGAACTTACGCGGTAGGTAGTTGCTACCAAGGATAGGTTCTTCATCCGTTGTTTCTAGTTTTTCACCATCTAACCAGATTTCTGCATAAGCACGAGTCTTCGGTAATAGATGTTCACTGATCTTTTTCGCCCACTCGTAAGCTTCTTGATGAAGTTCAGATTCAACCGGGTTTGTCGTACATAGAACATTTCGGTTTACATCACCCGCTGTCGCAATTGAATCAATGCCAATGCTATTTAGCGTTTGGTGCATCAACTTAATGTTCGGCTTCAAGACACCGTGGAACTGAAACGTTTGACGAGTTGTTAGACGAATTGAACCGTAAGAGGTACTTTCGTCTGCGAACTTATCAATCGCCAACCACTGCTTAGGGGTAATGATGCCACCAGGCATACGAGCACGAAGCATGACGTTATGTAACGGTTCGAGCTTTTGTTTGGTACGTTCGTTACGAATATCACGGTCGTCTTGTTGATACATACCGTGGAAACGAATCAACTGAAAGTTATCAGCAGTAAAGCCACCTGTTATGCGGTCTTGGAGATCTTGTTCAATCGTACCGCGTAGGTTATTACTTTCACGCTTAAGACGCTCATTGTCAGCCAAAGGTCCAAGTACTTGACCTAGCACTTCTTGCTCTATTACTTGCTTGCTCATTAGTACACATCCCTTTGGTAACGTTTCGCTTTACGTAAATCATTAATATATTGTTCAGCTTGCTCGCGGCTCTGGTTGCCATGCTTTTCCGCTATCGAAACTAACGCTTCATGAACATCTTTAGCCATTCGAGTCGCATCGCCACAGACATAGAGGTACGCGCCCTCTTGCAGCCATTGCCACACCTGCTCTGCTTGTTCGATTAAACGGTCCTGAACATAAACCTTTTCTTTTTGGTCACGGCTAAAGGCAACATCGAGCTTAGTTAGCGCGCCAGACTTGAGGTACTTTTGCCATTCAACTTGGTATAAGAAATCTTGAGTAAAGGTACGGTCACCAAAGAACAACCAGCTTTTTCCTTCAGCATCATTGTTTTCACGCTCTTGAACAAAACTGCGGAACGGTGCGATACCGGTACCCGGGCCGACCATGATGATTGGTGTATTGTCGTCTTGTGGTAATTTGAAGTTATTGTTGTTCTCAACAAACACCTTCACTTCACCACCCTCTTCAAGGCGTTGAGCTAAGAAGCTAGAAGCTCCGCCTAAACGAGACTCTTCGCCTTTTTGGTATTCAACCAAACCAACCGTCAAGTGAACTTCTTCATCTACTTCTGCTTGGCTTGATGCAATAGAATAGAGACGCGGTGTCAGCTTACGTAACAGGCCAATTAACTCATCAGCCGATAGCTTAGTTTTCTTCTCAGCTAAAACATCGACAACTTGAGTATTACCCGCGTATTCACGAAGCTTGTCTTTATCTTCCACCAGCTTGATTAACTTCTTGCTGCCCGATAACTCAGCAAACTTAGTCACAAGTTGAGGGTTTGAAGTGGTAATCTCAAATTTACTCACTAGCGCACTATGGATAGATAGATTCTCACCATCGACATCGACACTTTCGATACCCGATAACCCAACCTTAGAAAGAATCTGATTTGCGAGTTCTGAACTGTTTTCATACCATACGCCTAGCGCATCGCCGGGTTGGTAGGTAATGCCCGACTCATCAAGATCAATCTCGATATGACGAACATCTTTACCCGAGTCACGACCGGTGATCTTTTGACTGGTTAATAGTGTCGCTGTATATGGATTTTGTTTGGTGTATTGCGAATGACCGGCAGCTGCTTGGCCTACTGGTAACTGAACGATATCAGCCTCGGCACCTGTCGATAGCGTTTCTTGAACTTGTGATAACGCTTTAGCGCGCCATTCCGTTGCTGACTCTTCGTAATCAACATCACAATCAAGGCGATCTACAAACGATTTCGCACCAAGCTTAGCGAGGAAGTTATCGAAGTCTTTAGCCGTTTGGCAGAAGAACTCATAGCTTGAGTCACCTAAACCAATCACACCGTATTGTAGGTTTGATAATTTTGGCGCTTTCTTCGATTGAAGGAATTCATGCAACTCAATCGCGTTATCAGGGGCTTCGCCCTCACCATTGGTTGAAGCGACGAAAATGACGTGTGTCTCTTTGGCTAGGTTCTTACCTTTATAATCACTCGCATCGAAAAGCTCGACGGCGATACCTAAGGCTTTTGCTTCTGCCTCTAGCGATTCAGCGACGCCTTTAGCATTACCGGTTTGAGAAGCGAAGATAATGCTGAGCTTACCCGCTGGCTTAGCCGCTACTGCAGCGGCCGCTTGAGCGATTGGCGCAGCAGCACCGACAGGCTGAGCTTGGCTCACTCCCCAAAGGTAACCACTGACCCATGCCAGTTGCTGTGAAGACAGTTCAGAAACAGTTTGCTGAAGATGACCCAATTGTTGGTCATTAAGTGGTGCTGCTAGCCCAGGTAACTCATTAGCCCCAGACTGTGCATTATTATTTTGTGAAGACTCTTTCTTATTTAAAGACATGGTCACGACATCCCTAATCATTGCGTGACGATAGATTAACCACTCCTTTTAATAACAAGAAAGAATAGAAAAGTATGTTTTATAACTTTTTGGAAGTAAAAACCGATTGAAACGCAAATTGACTTACTGGTTTTCAATACGCACTTGCTGAAAGCCAACCGCCATTGCCGATTTAGATGCTAGGTCTAAATCCGCGTAATGGCACTCTTCACCATGAACATCAGTAAGCAGAACAAAGCCACCTCCCATATGGCGAAACTCCACAACCCAAGACCCTTCTTGAATTGAGGGCTCTATGATAGCTTCAACTAACAGGTTTTCTCTATATAAATTTCGTAATTCATTGAGTGTCATATTCCATCCCTTGCTTTGACCTCACTACATAGACCTTATAAGAATAGACGCAAATTGGCTCTCTGTATTAAGGATGGTCGAAAGTGATGAATGTGCTAACTAATTCCAGAAAGATATATACTCAAGTAACCAATAGATATAAAAAACGCCACTTAATAAAGTGGCGTTCTTAAAATTCGCTCTAAATTTGCTTTATATGGCCTAGAAGCGCACTTCAGCACCAGCAAACCAGCCATCGACCATAACAAAGCTCTTACCTAGTTCTGAGCTAAAGAACTCATCCGAATCTAAATCGATAACACGGTAACCACCACGCAGGGCAATTTCAGATTCTGATACAGGGATTCGGTACTGAACACCCGCCATCAAGTCAGTGCTCTTAATACCACTGCTATCACCGAACTCCATCGTACCAATGATATCGAAGTTGGTGTCCGGCACATTGATCTCTGCGTTACCGTAGAAGCTCCACGTGAACTCATCAAACGTCGATGTTCTCGCACCTGTTGCTTTTGGTTCAATGTAATTCGAGTTTGAGTATTGAGTAAACGTCACACCCGCATCGAAGTTCATCAGCTTGTGATCTAACAACGTGTAATAGAAGGTGTAATCGTACTTATCGAAAGCCAATGAATCTGCATCAACAGAAGTATAGCGAAAGCTAGCGTTTGGTAGCATCGGGGCATTATGCTCAAATGCGAAATACAACGAAGGTGAGTTAGAGTCATCATCTTGTCTAACTTCGTTTAGCTTTGTACTTCCCCACCACATATCGGCACCGACTTTAGCCGTGTAAGAAAACTCTTCTTCAGCAGACACTGCCGAGCTTAAAGATAGCATTCCCACTAAAGCAATTAATGGCATTTTATTCATTTGAGATAGCTCCAATTCCATATCGTTGTGCTAATTGTATGCACATTCATAGATTATTGGGGAAAATTCTACCACACATCTTAAATTCCAAAACGATAAACCGCTGACGAGTAAAGATTTGACGGCACGATGACCTTAGTAACGTCTCTGGTTAGAACTGTGTACAAAATTTTTGAAAAACCACACACCGATTGCAATCACGATCAACCAAGGCAGTAACTTAAACACGACGCCCATCATACCTAAGACCAACATGACTAATAACGCCACTCCGGTTGCAGCCAATACCGTCATAAACGTAATACCAGTGACAAGTAGAGTCGCAACGAAAATAAGAACAAATATTAATTCAAACATAATGGTCTCCCTAATGAGTTAATGACCTATCTTTCCTACTTTCTAACATTGCAGCTTCCATACCAAGTGTGCCAAACCAATAAAACCCTTATTTATCAGATAAATAAAAAGCCACACATCTTCATGCGTGGCTTTTCAGAAACTTACAGTGGTAAATTTAGCCTCTAGTGGCGAATTTAACCTTAAGTTTTTAACTTAGAGGGAGCTTAAACATTTAGCTCTTTAGGGATCTTAGCCAATGCTGTTTGCATCACTTCAATACCTGCACCTTTCTTATGTGCGTTTTCACTGATGTAGCGACGCCATTGTCTTGCACCAGGCATGCTTTGAAACAAACCAAGCATGTGACGAGAGATGTGGCCTAAACTTGCGCCATTTGAAAGTTCACGCTCGATGTACGGGTACATCTCTTCGACAACCTGTGAGCGCTTCTTAATTGGTGTGTCTAAACCAAAGATCTGTTGATCAACTTCAGCCAAAATAAATGGGCTATGGTAAGCCTCACGACCAATCATCACACCATCAAGGTGTTGCAAGTGCTCCTTAGTTTGCTCAAGAGTCGTAATGCCACCATTCACGGCAATCACCAGATCAGAGAAATCTTTCTTGATTTGGTATGCACGATCGTAATCTAGCGGTGGGATCTCACGGTTCTCTTTCGGGCTAAGGCCACTCAACCACGCTTTACGCGCGTGAATAGTAAATTGCTCACAGCCACCTTTTTCAGAAACCGTCGAAACAAACTTAGTTAGAAACTCATAAGAGTCTTGGTCATCGATACCGATACGCGTTTTCACGGTAATTGGAATATCAGTGACTTCTTTCATCGCTGAAACACAATCTGCCACCAACTCGGGCTCAGCCATCAAGCATGCACCAAATCGACCATTCTGAACTCGGTCTGAAGGGCAACCTACGTTAAGATTCACTTCATCATAACCGCGTTCACCAGCAAGCTTGGCACAAGCCGCCAGATCAACCGGGTTTGAACCACCGAGTTGAAGTGCAAGAGGATGTTCTTGCTCGTTATATTCTAGAAAGTCGCCCTTACCATGTAAGATCGCGCCCGTTGTTACCATTTCCGTGTACAGAAGAGTCTGCTGAGAAAGCAAACGGTGAAAGTAACGACAGTGGCGGTCAGTCCAATCGAGCATGGGTGCTACCGAGAATCGAGATGGTGCGAACATATTTCAAAAACCCTTACAATTTAGTGAGTTACAGTTAATACCACATAGGGGCATTGCTATATATTTCATCCGATTTCAGCCTATTTTGACACTAGGGGACAGATCGGGGGACAAATGAGGGACATTAACTGTCCCCCAAACGAGTATTCAA
Organism: Vibrio sp. 10N.222.49.C12; assembly: GCF_041475025.1. NCBI lineage: Bacteria > Pseudomonadati > Pseudomonadota > Gammaproteobacteria > Vibrionales > Vibrionaceae > Vibrio > Vibrio sp. 10N.222.49.C12. Next base: position 7,505 of record NZ_JBFRVF010000012.1, read on the forward strand.
GGAGCGGATTATAGCGATCAGTCGCTGGTGCTTCAATGATCACAAGAGACATAAAGATAGAGCACCTCTTCATCAACAGATAAGAGGTTCTTATGGCTACAATTCACATCGAAAAAATTAAACGCAATTCTGGGATCAAGTATAAAGCGCGTGTTAGAGCAACACGTCACAACAAACGAGTGTTTGAAAAGTCAAAAACATTTAGCAAAAAAACTGATGCCACCAAATGGGCAAAAGAAATCGTTAAAGAGCTAGATGAGCAGGGTATTCCTACTCTTGATGCCCCAAAGAGAAGCATCTTAATTGGCGATCTCATCACCCTCTACTTAAATGACTACGTTACTTCCAAAGATCTTGGCCGTTCCAAAAGCGCAGTGTTAAGGCGTTTACGTAGCTACGATATTGCGTTAGTCCAAGCTGATCAACTTTGTGCCAACCACTTAGTCAAACATTGCCGAGAGAGGTTGCAAGAACCAACAGCACCACTCCCCCAAACCGTGTATCAAGACATCACCTATCTACGCAGTGTCATCAACGTCGCTGGGCCTATGTTTGGGTACAAAGCCAATATTCATGCGCATAATGAAGCAATCCCTACTCTAGTGCAGTACGGATTGATTGGCCGTAGTAATCAACGAGATCGCCGCCCAACCAAACAGGAGTTATTGCTCGCTGAAGAAGGATTACACAAACGCCAGAGCCATCGAGCATCACATATTCCACTCGTTGATATCTTCCACATATCGATTCTAACCTGCATGAGGCTTGGAGAGATCACTCGTGTCACTTGGGACGATTTGAACCTCAAAGACGGCACATTGACTATTCGTGATCGAAAAGATCCCCGAAGGAAAAAAGGTAACCACTGCACGATTCCTCTGTTTCCTGAAGCACTAGAAATCATTAGACGACAAGCTAAAACCGAAGAGTGTATTTTCCCCTATCAAGCAACCTCAGTAGGCGCGGCATGGCAACGGATGTGCAAAGAGCAAGGCATCATTGACTTGCACTATCACGATCTCCGTGCTGAAGGCGCATGCCAACTGTTTGAACGAGGGTTGAACATTGTAGAAATATCTAAAATCACGGGGCACAGGGACATCAATGTCCTCAATAATATCTACCTACGATTAGGGGTTGGTGACCTTCACAGCCGATAAACTCTCTCCTTAAGCCTGCCACATGGCAGGTTTATTCTGACTCAACTCACAAATTAATTCTGTTATTTAAAGAATTTAAATACTTAATTTATCGTTAAGACCCGAACATAAGTGCTTGAATCACTTAAAACCCAAGCTTTATTGCAAGTAAAAACTACTTGCAAGTTGTTGATTTTCATAAATTTTATCAGTAAGACCCCCTTTACTTGCGGTTGCTGATAGTTTAAATTCACTCCAACGCCGTTAAACGGCATTAACTTGGAGATGGACAATGCCATCTACTTTTATTGAGAAATCGAACCCGAAAAACAAACACTGCACTAAACACAAAGTACGAGCGCGAACTCTTCACGCTGACTCTCTTGTTAGCCAAAAGGCACGAACCTTTTCAAGCAAATCAAAGGCGCAAGCTTTCCAAAAAAAGCTAGACACCATGTTTAAGAATGGTGATTTCAGTTTCTTCTACGGAACGCAAAAACATCTATCTATGTCGGATGTTATCAATGCGTGCATCAGTAGCCCACTTTTCATTGATTTGAAAGCTGAGAGTGCATCATTACTGAAACGAATTGCCCTTACTCCCTTTGGTATTGCGCCAGCCAACCAACTAGAAGCCTATCACTGGTTCAATTTAGCGAAAGATATGCACGTAACATGGGGAAACAAGTCTCAAACCGTAGCACATAACCTGTCAGTGCTGCGCTCAACCCTACAAAACTGCAAAACAATGCTGCGGCTAGAAGTTGAACTCGGTGGTTATGCTGATGCTATGGCGACAGCAAGACGTAAAGGCTATATCTCTCGCAGTGAGGAAAGAACTCGCCGCCCTACGGAAGATGAGCTGAATTCAATTGCACTAGAACTTAAAAAGCAGAGCCTCAACTCTCGCCATAAAATACATATGCTAGATGTTTTTGAGTTTGCACTAGAAACAGCAGCACGACGTGGAGAGATTTGTAGTGAGAAAATCTGTTGGGGAAATTGGAATACTGAAAATCGCACCCTAACAATCAGCAATCGTAAAACACCTAACAAAGATAAAAAAATACATTCAACTTTTGAACTGTCGCCTAAAGCGATTGAAATTATTGAACGACAACCTCGCGGTAAAGATAGTGATCCTATTTTTCCCTATAAAGCAGATTCAGTAAGTGCCGCTTGGCAACGAACAATGACAAAGCTAGAGATTGAAGACCTGCACTTTCACGACCTTAGGGCAGAAGCGCTATGTCGTCTGTATGAAGCAAACTGGAGTCTCCCTGCGATTTCGAAAGTTTCTGGTCATCGCGATTTGAACATCCTAAACAACATCTATTTACGCTTCTACCCGACACTACCCAGTCGTTTAGCCGCTTAACTCTTAATTTAAATCTTCTTTTATCTCATCCCCACTAATCGGGGAGGGATCACTATTACCTAAAAAAAGGAAAAACTATGTACACATACAGCACCCACGGAAATATCCGCACTAAATACCCATTAGAGCGCGCTTACACAGACCGCAATGGTAACTACCTGTCTTTCATTATTTCTGTTGAATATCAACAATCGAACGGCGACTGGGCTGACGCTGGCTTGCGCTGGGTGATCAATGGTGAAGACAAGGTATTTGTTATGGAAAACGGCTTCAAAGATTTCCCACACCGCGTTTGCTAGTCCTTACTTATTAGAACTGTATGGCGAGTCACTTTACTCGCCTTAATTTGAGATTAAGAAAATACAGCTACTTACCTCACAGAAACGCTCTCATACAGAGCCTTCCCATAACTTAAATATTGAACCTAGATATATAACTAAAATGAAAAACACCCTCACAAATACAATGAAAATGCTTACTGCTTTTTCTATCAACGAAGACCTAGAAAAAATCAAACAAGAAGCTTCTGAAAGCTCTTTTATTTTGGATAGGTTCGTCCTTAAAGGGCAATCAAACACCCTCTTCGCTCCACCGAACGCAGGTAAAACCTTACTAATCATCAATCAACTTAAAGAAGCCTACTGTGCAGGGCGTCTTAATGGCCTATCAGCCTTCTACGTCAATGCGGATGATTCTCAGAATGGTGTTATTGAGAAAACTGAAATCTTAGCTAGTATTGGTGTCCACACGCTTGTTCCCGGCTACAACGGCTTCAAATCGCATTCACTGCTTAGAATTTTGGATGGATTAACGGCCGAGAATGCTGCAAATAACGTTGTTATCATTGTCGACACACTGAAAAAGTTTGCCGACACCATGGACAAGAAGAACATGCGTATGTTTGGTATCAAAGTAAGCGAATTCATTCTCAAAGGCGGTACATTTATCGGCTTAGGTCATACCAACAAAAATCGCGATCTGAATAATAGCTTGGTCTACTCTGGAACGTCAGATCTCATGGAGGATGTCGATTGCATCTATATGATGGACATTGAAGATGAAAAAATGGATCAATCAGGACGACAAACGAAATACATCAAACTGACAAACCAAAAACTTCGCGGTAATAATGCGCTCGAACTCACATACGCGTATGAGAAGTCTGAGAGTATGTCTTACGTTGATATGGTTGATTCTGTCTACAACGTCGACTCTGATACTTACTCTCAAGAGAAGATTTTGCGTGACGAAGAAAGCAATTTCTCTAGGTTTATGAACCAGTATCAAGATGCTGTTTCACTCATTACAACGCAACTTAGTACCACTGAATCAGACAAAACCGAACTAAGGGATCATCTAGTCAAGCATACCGATTACGGTCGTGATAAGTGTATTGAAATCATTGATAAGCTCTCAGGTAAGCTCATTGATTTTAAAATGGGAGGCAAAACTGGGCGTAAAAAATTTTACTACCTAATCACCAGCGCTTAGATCCTATAACCGTTTATTCCGTTCTTTACGTTTATTTAATCAACTGAAAGAACGGAATGTCCTGACAAAAGAGAAGCCAGTGCCTCTCACTGGCTTCCTCCAAAAACTAAGCCTAAGACTTACCCAACCCCTTCATCAATACGTCAAACATCAGCCCTGCAAAACCTTTCGCTACAGCTTCGTTCGACAGTAGCTTCATTGCCATATCGTTATGAACGTCCATACTTTCAATAACGGCATTGTTGATTGAATTAGGGAATTCACCCAGCATAGCTTGTTCTTTGGTGTTGCTGCGGAGCTGATCCATTACAACTTCATTTTCTGAGATTTTACCTGCAATGGTGTTTGCGTAGTTGAGCATATCGTTTTCTGATAGCCCATCTTCGATAAACAGGTCATTCATGCGTTCGATGATCTCATTTAGTAGCTCGGTTTTCGGGTCTTTCGGTGTAGCGCCTGAACCCTCTTTAGTTGGAGCTAGGTAATGCTTCTGCTCTTCACCCACTTTGTAGCCTAGCTGCAAATCTGCTTCACGCTGTTCATGTAGGCGGTAGTGCGTCATTACAACATCTGATAGGTCTACATCATCCTCAACAACATCTAGGCGAAGTAGTGGGTGTAGGTGCTTAGCGAATACACTTAGCTTCTCTAGCTCAAAGTCATCGAAGTCTACGATCTGTGAAGTGAACTCGTAGTAGCGGTAGAACGAGATTAAGTCTTTCTTAAACACCTCAAGAATGTCTCGTGCTTCTTTGGCATTCTTTACGCTGTTCTCACAATACTTAATCGCCTTATCGTTCTTCTCAATTTTCGCTTTAGACAGTTCAGCCTGAGCCGATTGAAGAACCAGTGTGGCTTCTTTATAGCGAATAGTGAAACGGTCTACGGCTGGTTTACAAAGGTTAGCGAGTTTTGCTTGGTTCGCTTGCTTGCTATTGTAGGCTTCAACGAAAGACTCAACCTCGTACCATTGGTAGATGCCCGTTTCCGCAAGCTTGTTCATTAGGTCATAGACAATGTTTGGGTCTGATACACCAGCTAGTTCAGCCGTTTGGAAGTAGACCTTAAACTCAGCCAGAATCTCTTCTGGGTCATTCACAAAGTCGAGAACAAACGTCTTATCTTTGCCCTTATAAGTGCGGTTTAGTCGCGAAAGCGTCTGAATACACTCAACACCTTTTAGTGGTTTATCGACATACATTGCCACCAGCTTAGGTTGGTCAAAACCCGTCTGGAACTTGTTCGCCACCAGCATCACTTGATAATCAGCAGTATCAAACGCTTTACGCATATCTCGACCATTGAGACTAGGGTTCATGGTCTTTTCAGTGAACTGCTCTTCGGGTAAGTCTGGGTCATTCACCTCACCTGAGAACGCCACCATCGCATTCACGTTCTCATAGCCTTTGCTCTCGACATACTTTTCAAAGGCAAGCTTGTAGCGCACCGCTTCTAAACGGCTACTGGTAACAACCATCGCTTTTGCTTCACCACCTAACAAGTGCTTAATCTTGCTATTGAAGTGCTCGATGATGGTTTCTACTTTCTGAGCGATATTGTGCGGATGCAAACGAACCCACTTCGCCATCTTGGTTGCGGCTTTCTTGCTGTCTACCTCTTGGTCTGACGCTGGGTTGTCGTGTGCTAATTGGTAGGCAACTCGATAACTGGTGTAGTTTTGCAGAACATCTAGAATGAAACCCTCTTCAATCGCTTGGCGCATCGAGTAGACGTGGAAAGGTAAAGGCTTGTTGTCATCACTTAGTGGTGCGTCTGAATCTTCAGGGCGACCAAATAGCTCTAGTGTTTTACCTTTTGGTGTTGCTGTGAACGCAAAGTAGCTGATCTTGTTTGAGCCTTTACGAGCTTCAAGAGACAAACGCAGCATATCTTCACTATCAAGCTCTTCATCGCCCTCTAGCTGTTCAGCCATAAGCACTTCACGAAGCTTACGAGCTGTAGTACCTGTTTGGCTTGAGTGTGCTTCATCGGCAATCACCGCATAACTACGACCCGCAAGAGTTGAGTCTTTACGGATGGCTTCAAGCACATGAGGGAACGTTTGAATGGTCACAATGATGATCGAAGTGCTTGCCTTTAGCTCTCCTGCTAATTGGCTAGACTTACTGCCTTGGGCTTCCTCTCGATTCACACGAGCAATCATGCCCTCGTTATGGTCGAACTGATAAATAGTGTCTTGCAGTTGGCTATCCAGTACCGTTCGGTCAGTGATAACAATAACCGAATCAAACACCTTATCACCCGTTTGCTTACTTAGCTCTGGATGATCGGTGTAGTAGTGTTTCGATGCCAGTTGGTGGGATAACCATGCAATTGAGTTAGATTTACCAGAGCCAGCACTGTGTTGAATCAGATACTTATTACCCGTTCCCTCCATATCGACTGTGTACAGTAGCTTTGATACTACCGCCCACTGGTGATAACGAGGGAAAATCATGGTTTCTTTGGTCTTGATTGAGCCGTCTAGTTGCTCTTCTTCTTTCACTTCGAGGTGAATGTAGCGACCAAGAATCAGTAATAGATTGTCTTTCTGGAAGATCTCATTCCAAAGGTAAGCGGTAGCGTATTCGCTTTCGTTAGCGGGTTGTTCATTGCCCGCACCACCATCGGCTGTACCTTGGTCAAACGGTAGGAAGAATGTACTTTTACCATTTAGGCGAGTGGTCATTGCTACATTGTACTGGCTAACCGCAAAGTGAACCAATGCACCACGCTTAAAGGTTAATAGTGGCTCTGGCTTATTGGTTACTGGATCTTTTGGCTGCCTGTCTTTCATGTACTGAACTTTGGCATTATCAATCGACTGCTTAAATTCAGATTTCAACTCACAGGTAGCGACAGGAATACCATTAACGAATAGCGTTAAATCAATTCTGTATCTTTTCGCAACCTTATCACCCTTAAATTCTGGGGTTGTATGCGGTGAGTACACCAGCTCAGGTACAACACGCAAGATATTTTGCTCATAGCGAGCAGTAGCATCAGGGTTTAAATCATGGTCTGGCTTAAAGCTACAAAGACTAAACTTCGCGCCGCGATCTTTCACTTGGTTACGCAGAACCCATAGCGTGCCTTTGCTTTTCAGTTCTCGCTCTAGTGACTTTAGTAGTGCGTCTGCTGTAGCGGTTGGGTTACGGTCTGTCTCTGGGTAGTGCTTGGCTAGCTTATCCCATTGTTCAGGTTGTGACTGCTTAGCAAAGGTAATGACATCTTCAGGGTAAAGTGCCAACTCTTTGTTGTATTTGTTTGACTCACCCACCAGCCAACCGTGAGACTGCATTTGGTCAAGGATGTCGTTTTGAAATACCTTTTCCTGCGCTGCATCTGACATTAGTTTGCCTCCCCGTTTTTCAAGGTGAAGTCACGCACATCAACCTTGCCTGTTACTGCTGCTGAGATTAGGGCTGTTTTCCTTTCTCTAGATAATTCGATCATCCTCTCAGCATTTAATATTAGAGACGAGAGAGATTTTTCTTGTTTTTGGACAAAATCAACAATTGCTTGTTGTTCATCTTTTGATGGTCGTAAGAATGGGAGGTTATTAAGTTGACCTAAAGACAATGCTGGCTGCGCCGTTACGTTCACACCATCATCCATCGCACCCTCTTGCTTCAGGTGTGTTAGCAGATGGTGACAATATTGAACATCCATTGCTTGCTCATTGACTTTTAGGCTTAAGGAGTTCCCAGATACTACAGCTTTTTTATCGAGAGTTGGCATTACCGAGTTCATACCATACCTAGCACCTATCTTGGCTATAATAATCGCCCCTTCAGTTGTCTCACTTCTGCTTATGGTTTCAAAATGCTCTGTAGAGATCGTTTTTAACTTTGTTGTATCTAACAATCCAGTTGTAGCAAAGTTACTCTCGATTACATATACATCACCATTATCGACAAAGTGCTCAGATTTTAAGTTGCTACCAAATGGGCCATCGACAAAAGAGCCTTTGTCTTCACCTTTGATATGTTTGAGGCAACAAACAACCCAATGCTCAGGAACTTCACCCAACCATTCCACACCAGAATCTTTCATTGGTGCGTCAGGGTTAAGCCCTTTTGTTACAGCGTGAGAAATCACCGCTTGGCGTTTTTCTTTTAACAGTTCAATCAGCTTTTCTTGCTTGGTGATTAAGGTGTCGATCTTGGCTGTTTCGTGATCGAGGAATGAGCCTATTTTTTTAGCTTCACTGTACTCAGGTACAGGTATTTTTACCTGTAGAAAATTGTTATACCTGAGAGCCTGCCCATCCCGAACAAGGTTCGTTGTAGCCTGTAAAGCTTGAATGTATGGTTTGCTTTTAAACAAGTATTTAAAGTAACTAAGGCTAAGCTCTTCTTTGGGTTCTAGTGGGACATATGCTGAACTGACTGCGCCATCATATTCACAAAACTCAATTCCTCCCTGAAAGCTACGCATACTGATGACAAAATCATTTTTCTTCACTTGCTTGAGGATGTCGTGACCTTTCTGAACCTGAACAACCTTTTGTTGCTCAAGCTTCATAAATAATTTTTGAGGAATTACACCATACTTTTGAGATGCCGTAAGCATCTCATCAGATTGATTAGCCTTGTTATTCCTTTCACTAAACAGCCACTTACTATAAGCAACATCCCAGTGCCTAGGAACTTCACCTAACCACTCATAATTCGATTCTTTATACTCAGTATAAGCTTTATAACGACCCGCCATTACGAATGCACCTCTTGAAGAAACTGCATAATATCAGCCGATACCGCATCCAAATCTGCATCAATCGCTTCTAATGCTCTTGGTGGTTCATACACATAGAAGTGGCGGTTAAATGGAATCTCATAGCCGACAATACCTACTTCACCATCTTTCTCATCGGTCTTGCTTTCGTCAATCCAAGCGTCTGGAACGTGTGGCAATACTTCACGCGCAAAGTAATCCTCAACCGTTTCTGTAAGCGGCACGTTCTCGTTATCACGTAGGTCTGGGTTAGCTTCTAACTTGCCTTTAGTCTTACACACTTCCGCTGCATCATCGTGCTCACCAAGGTGTTTCACGATAAGTTTTAGCTGTGCTGCGCTTAATTTCGCTGGTGCTAGTTTAGCTTTTAGGGTGTTATTGAAAATGTCACGAGACAGTAGCTTCTCTTCATCAAAAGAGGCTAGCGCATCAAGAACTGCTTGTTGTAGTGCTTCATCTAGCTTCGCCCATGCTTTATCAGCTTGCAGGGCTTCTAGACGAGCTTCATCTTTTGGATAAATAGCCAGTTGTAGTGGACGCTCAACCGTGATTCTGCGGTAGCCAAACTCTTTGTAGTCAAACAGCTTACTAAAGCCGCTCTCAGAAAATTGACCGTAGGTTCTTACGATAGTCTCGATACTCTCTTCGGTTAGCTCTTTACGCTTGCTGCCAAGTGACTTACGCATTGCTGAGTAAAATACGTGCTCATCATCTCCCTCAACTTCTGCACCACCGCTGCGACCTCGACCACCAACTTTAGCGCGTTCTTTTGATGCGTTGATTAGCTGAACCTTGCCTTTGCGTGCTCCGTTATGGCTTGCCCCTTTATTCGAAGAGAGTATCCATACATAGGTAGCAATACCCGTGTTGTAGAACATATCAGTAGGTAGAGCGACAATCGCTTCAAGTAGGTCGTTCTCTAAGATATAGCGACGAATTTCACTCTCACCGCTACCCGCACCACCTGTAAACAGTGGCGAGCCGTTAAGGATGATACCAATACGAGAACCACCCTCATGCTGTGGACGCATTTTGCTAACAAGGTGCATCAAAAACAACAGTGAACCATCAGAAACACGAGGTAGACCCGCACCAAAGCGTCCCCCAAAGCCTTTATCTGTGTGTTCATCGTTGATGTGCTTTTGAATCTTCTTCCAATCTACACCGAATGGCGGGTTAGACAGCATGTAGTCAAACTTCTCGGTACGCAGTTGGTCGTTTGATAGGGTGTTACCGAGTTTGATGTTATCGACTTTTTGCCCTTTGATAAGCATATCCGCTTTACAGATAGCGTAAGACTCAGGGTTAAGCTCTTGACCAAATGCCGACAGTGATGCCTTTTCGTTTAGCTCATGCACGTACTCCATACCAGAAGATAGGAAGCCACCTGTGCCCGCTGTTGGATCATAGATAGAGCGCACTAAGCCTGATTGGGTTAGCACTTCATCATCATCGCTAAAGACTAGTGATGTAGTCAGGCGAACAATATCTCTTGGGGTAAAGTGTTCACCTGCTGTTTCATTCGAGCTTTCAGCAAATCGTCTGATTAGCTCTTCAAACACTAAACCCATACCGTAGTTGCTGATGGTGTTTGGGTGTAGGTCTGTTTTAGCGAACTGCTTTGCAACCTTATAGAGTAGATCTGCTTCTTCAAGCTTGTCGATGGTGTTAAAGAAGTCGAAGTGTTCAAAGATTTCACGAGCGTTAGGGCTGAATGACTGAATGTAACTCTCTAGATTGCTTGCCACGCCTGTTTCACCAAGGCGGTTTAAATCCATCTTTGAGGTGTTGTAGAAGCTCAGCTTTGCGGTGTGCGTAAGTAGCTTTTCTTGCGCATCTATTGGCATGGCTTTTACTGCTTCAAACTTAGCAATAACTTCTGGTTTGGTTGCTTCTAGTACACACTCTAGGCGTCTTAGTAGTGTGAACGGCAGAATAATGCGACCGTATTGAGATTGTTTGAAGTCACCACGTAGGAGGTCAGCCACCGACCATAAAAACGCTGCTGTTGAAGAGAAGTTGTTAGTCGTGTTTTGAGACATGAGTAATCAGCACATTGAAAGAAAAATTATGCTGATTGTACCCCACTATCCCAAAGGTAACAGCGACATATCACAAAAAAGCACCTTATGAAAAGGTGCTATCAAGTCTAGTAATCAAAGCCTATATGGCGGAGCAGCATCTGAGACACGCTTTGCTAGTAGGTGCAGTATTTCTACTATCTTTTCATCTCGCTGCTGTGTAAGCAGGTTCAAGTTAGCGATTTTAACTTCGATTGACTCTCCATCTGCGACTGCATCTAGATTATATGCATGATCAGCAAGTTTAGTAACACGCATTATCCACGCAAGGTTTTGTCGATCTTCTTCGCAATCCTTATCAGTAATGAACCCTGCAAGGCGCGCTTTTTCAATAACTAGATCAGCTACTGATGTACCTTCAAACTCTTCAAGATCGTAGGCATAACTAAACAGTTTTTTAGATGGTATAGGTTTATCCATAACGTTTATTTCAAGGATAAAAACTTTTTTTACGAACTGCAAAAGTGAACCGCTACAGCATAGCAAGGGGAGTTGAGAGGGTCTCCCTCTCACCAGTGGACAACATGAGAACGCAGTGGGTTGTCCTATCTGGAACCGCAAAAAACATTTGATGTTTTTGCTCGGTTATTTGCAAGTGGTGAAAATAATTTCTAGTCTTCTAAAAAACAAATCGAATGATTAAAAATTTTACTCTTATCAGCCAGCCTGTGAAACTCCAAAGTGATGGTGTGATGATACGCGAGCGTTATCTACTGAGCGAACAACACGCTAATCACAAGCATAGTGACGCACTTATCTCACTGTTCGGTTGTGCCGAAACATCCCACCAAATTGCTCTAGCTGGCGAAAAATTTAGGCTTGGACAACAACTCAAACGCAAGGGCGGGCGGCCGCTCTCTAGCTACGCCATGGAATACTGTTTGACTCTGCCGAAGGGCTACAGACCTTCTGTTGAGCAATGGCGAGCTATTACGAGCGACTGCTGCATCAAGCTAGCTAAATACTGCAAGCTGACAAAAGCTGAGTTCGCACAATATCGACAGCAGATCCGCGCTGTATTACACCAGCAAAACCAAGAAGGTCTAAAGGGCGCTGGTGATCATGTCCACCTGATCATTGGTAAGGTGGTTGGAGAGCGTGTTTTGAAAGAGCTGCAAAAAAAGGGCGCGACAAGACTCTTGAAGCAAACTTTCAACCATGCGGTTTTGCAACATGTCGGTATTAACCACAAAAGTTATGAACCACTTGAAGCAGAAAGAGGCCGCAGATTGTCAACATGGCAATACCAGCATGACAAAGCCAATCAAGCACTAGAAATAGAAAAGCTTATCGCCAAATTGCAAAGCCAATTTGATAAGTGGTTAAAAGCGAAAGAAGAGCTTAACGACAGGCAACAACGACGCCAAGAGAATCGACTCATGAAAACCTATGAATCTCTCGCTTCTCACTCACTGTCGAAGCTGCAACAAGAACAATTAACTAAAATAAAACAAAAAATAAAATAGAACTTATGCCTTATTACAACGGAAGATGGCACCGATATTCTGAAGCTGAAAGGCGTGAATATGGTCGCCAACAAACAGAAAATTATCGCCAAGTTTGGCATCAAGAATGGATATCAAAAACTGGGTTGAAGCAAGAGCGTAACTGGACGGATGCCATGATTAAGCAATTTCTCGCAGGTAAAGAGGAGAATGCAGGGAAAATAAATGCTTTCAAAATAACTCTTATAGCAAGAGTGGAAAAAACGAAAAAGTTTCAGGTTGCAATGGAGCAACGTGTTGCTCGACAAAAGAAAAGAGCCGCCGAATGTAAAGCCCGTCAAGTGACGGGCTAATTCGTTCTACAGCCTAAACCTGCATGCGAAGCCAGTCACATCTCGACTCTGTAGCTAAACGCTCTACATAAACTGCAAGGTGGTTAAAATCGACCAACCACGGAGCTTTCTGAGAATCCCCTAAGCGAATAACAGGAAAAGGGAGATCATTAAGATATGCTTTCCGTTTCGCCACGCTCGCTGTCAGTCCTAAATAGGTTGTGGCAACCACTTCCAATGGAATAAGAGGCTCATTGTTATATTTGGCTGCTAGTAATGCTTGAGTGGAAATGGAATTCAAAGTGATGCTCCTAATTTATTATCGTCGGTCATACTGCGACACGCTCTATCAATAATATTTAGCTGCACTTTTTCACGCCCATAAAGCATTTTTTTGGAATTTTTCAGAAAGGGGGATAGTATGGGTAAGACGGTGCTTTTATTTTTATGACAAGTAACAGTCCCCTAACCATCCCCTCAACTTCTCAAAGCAGATGTAACACACTGTTTTTGTAGGCCAAACCAGATCAGTGCTACGAATCGAGCATGGGTGCAACGGATAAGCGGTTAGCCGCGTATTTACTAGTATTGTCAGGTTTCATAAGGTGTTACTCGAAATCTATACACTGTATATATATACAGCAATTTGCTAGAGTTGCCCCAAACTCACCCTTTCAGTACGCATATAGTACGTATCGATGGAGTAGGACGAATGGCATCATTTAGCATTAAAAAAAGAACACTTAAAAGCGGTGAATCACGCTTCACAGTGGACATTGTAGTCAAAAAGAATTCGGCGATTATACACAGGGAATCGAAAACATTCAGGAAAAAAGAACTAGCTAGAACCTATGCAAATAAGCGGGTTCTTGAGCTAGAAAACCCTGACGAATCCGGACAGAAATCCGTACCGCTGTACGTACTTCTGGACAAGTTTATGGAAGAGCCTGATTTATGGGATAAAACAGGACGAACGAAGCAATACGTAATTAAGCTTCTTCGTGACTGTGACATATCCAAGGTTGAAAGCGACAAGCTAAGAACTAGCGACTTAATCCAACACTGTAAAAACCGGAAAGGTGGAGGAGCTGGAGGAGCAACTGTCTATCACGATGTTGCTTATCTCCGTTCAGTGATGAAAAAAGCGAAGCCTGTATTCAATATTGCTGCGAATTTCTCGATATTTGATGAAGCAGTTCCGGTACTTATTGATATGGGCTTGATAGGCAAAAGCCAAAAGCGAACACGCCGCCCTACTTCCGAAGAACTGAAACGACTAAAACATGGATTGGAACAACGTGAGTCTTTCCGGCCAAACGGCAAAACTCGAATCCCATTCACCGACATTCTTGAATTCAGCATTCTCACTTGTATGCGAATTGGCGAAGTCTGCAAGCTACGTTGGGAAGACCTCAACCAAGAACATAAAACGATACTCGTTAGAGATAGAAAGGATCCAAGGAAAAAAGAAGGAAATCACATGATTGTTCCGTTACTTGGCGAGTCATTTGAGATCGCACTAAAGCAACCAAACAAAGGTGAACTCATTTTTCCATACAACTCACGAAGTGTGAGCGCAGGCTTTCAGCGAGTAAGAAACGAATTAGGCATTGAAGACTTGAGGTATCACGACTTGCGAAGAGAGGGCGCTAGCAGGCTGTTTGAAAAAGGCTACTCAATCGAAGAGGTTGCTCAAGTTACTGGTCATCGGAATTTGAATATATTGTGGCAGGTTTATACGCAATTATACCCACACAAATTGCATTCCAAATAACAAGAAGTATCATACTTACAGATTGAGTCAAATATCAGGATTAGCATGAGCATTACCACCATCAATGACATCCTCGACCTAGAAACACTGTCGGAGTCAAATCAAGTTGAGTTTAAATTGGCAGGAGGCAGAGATGGTAAAGGAGCATTACCAAAAGACTTCTGGTCGTCCTATTCAGCTATGGCTAACAGTAGAGGTGGTTGGGTAATACTTGGAGTCCAAGAACTCAATCAAGAGTTTATTCCTGTGGGTGTCGCTGAGCCAGAGAAAGTAAAAATTGACTTGTTTAATCAATTGAATGATCGTGATCGTGTTAGCGCCAACGTCATATCAGATGATGATGTACAAATAGTTCAGCTCAAAAGCAAGCCTGTTATGGCAATTCATATACCTCCAGCTACGCGAAACCAAAAACCAGTGCACCTCAAAAAGACGCCTTTTGGTAACACTTACATGCGAATTCATGATGGAGATCGTAAGTGTGATAACGAAACTGTCAAACGAATGATAGCTGAACAACTCCATGACAGCCGAGATAGTGAAATCCTCTCCGAACATTACAGTTTTATTGAGGATATAAATATAGATAGCCTTAAAACCTATCGCAACTTGCTGGCTGCTCATAGTCCACAGCATCCTTACCTTGAATATGAACTTTTCGACCTATTTAAAAAAATAGGTGGGTGGATCAAAAACAGAGAGAATGGTAAAGAAGG
The DNA here is from genome assembly GCF_041475025.1 of Vibrio sp. 10N.222.49.C12. Classification (NCBI taxonomy): domain Bacteria; kingdom Pseudomonadati; phylum Pseudomonadota; class Gammaproteobacteria; order Vibrionales; family Vibrionaceae; genus Vibrio; species Vibrio sp. 10N.222.49.C12. The sequence continues at coordinate 22,598 of NZ_JBFRVF010000012.1, forward strand.
GCTTACTCTCGCAGGTGTTCTGATGTTTGGTAACTGGGAAGCAATTTCCGCAGCCGCTCCGAATTACTTTGTTGATTTTCAAGAACGGCCAGAGGCAAAGACAGAACTCAGATGGGTTGACCGTGTTTGTCCCGACGGTACTTGGTCAGGTAATCTTTTTGATTTCTACCGTAAAGTATATGGAAAGCTATCCTCAGAAATCAAAGTTCCTTTTGAAGTCGAAGCTGGTCAACGAAAAGCAGACACACCAGTTCACATTGCTCTGCGTGAAGCTCTCGTCAATAGTATTGTCCATTCAGACTTTACAGATCGTGTATCTATTCTAATCGTCAAACGTCCTGATATGTTCGGGTTCCGAAACCCTGGGCTCATGAGAATACCACTTGAAGATGTGATAGCAGGCGGCGTTAGTGATTGCCGAAACCGACTTTTACACCAAATGTTTCTTCTGATTGGCTTAGGTGAACGTGCTGGATCAGGTATGCCCAAAATATTCAGCGGTTGGAAATCTGTCAATTGGCGCACACCAAAATTATGGGAAAAACCAACTCCGCCTCAAACTATACTTGAACTATCTACCGCAAGTTTAATACCAGATGCTACTCGCGCTAAACTACTACAAATCTTTGACTATAAGTTTAATGCTTTAGGAGACTTTGAACAGTTAATTGTAGCTACAGCTGCAATCGAAGGCTGGATCAATCATGAACGAGCTTGCCAACTAACAACCAAGCACTCACGTGAAGTAACATTAACTCTACCAAAATTAGAAACTAAAGGTTTTTTAGTTTCTAACGGTGAACAGAAACAAAAGTCTTACACACTTCCGGGGGTATCATTACCTACACCTGATGAAGTTTTCGCACCTTCACTTGAGTTAAATGCGTTAACCCTAGATAGCAACTCAACGCAAAACTACGGTAGCTTAACGCACAACGACGATAGCTTAACGCATAACGAAACAGGCTTAACGCATAACACAAAACAATTGCCAAACGAAGAAAAGAGAGATGTACAAGGTCGCATTATTTCTGAACGCTTTGAACGCCCATTCGTGGATGATATTAATAAGCTTGAGCCTAGCTTTAAAGAGCACTTAGAGGGTATTGCCAAGCTTGCCATGGAAAATAAGAGGTTAGCCCCAGAGGATATGCGAAACATCTTGATATCATTATGTAAAGACCAATATATACCAATTGGAGAGTTAGCAAAGTTAGTTAACCGAACTAGCCAAAACATACGACAAAGTCATTTGAAACCTATGATTAATGAGGATTTACTCAAAATGGCCTTTCCAAATACTCCGAATAATCCAATGCAAAGTTATACGGTAAAAAACTAAGACTCAATAATCTCAATAAAACCTAGATAATTGATTGAACTTCATTTCTAGGTCATTAACTTTTTTAACGAGCTTATCCATTAATACATTAGTACTTCTGATGTTCTGCCAAAGCATTCCTAAGAGTACTATTTCCACAGGCTTAAGCCCCAGCTGAGATAGCAGGGGCAAAATTTGTAACTCGCTCATAGCTAACCCTTAAATTCATTGCGTAGGGTTTCCCACAGGCCAAATACTATTGGAGCACTTGCGCCAATAATGCCACCGAATTGAACACCGTCTGCCGATACGCTCGCGGTGATAAGTTCAGGGTGACCAGATACCAAAGCAGCTCCCGCGCCAAGTAACGCTAAACCCTTTTTAGTGGAAGGAGCAGATCATTTTCTTCTGTTCACTTTCTATGACGCGGACTTAAATAACCAACTTTTCAAGTTCGATTCGGTGAGAGGCTTTTCCTTTACTGTGCTTTACCCATAAACGCTTTGGTTGGTATCCATTGGCACGGACCTCAACATCATAATTACCCTCTGGCAATCGCATACCGGCTTGGTACCTAGGCTTAATATTCATTATTCGAACCTTAAAACCCGGTTGGTTCTGTGCATTTGAATTGATGTACATAGGAAACTCCGTTTGGGCTTCATTATTGTTTTTAGCTGAACTCACCGGTTCGCTCTCAGCACGCTGAGTTAAATAACGAGCAAAAACACCATCCAACTCCGCTACCGAATGCTCCAAAGAGGTAGAAAACCCATCAGTAATACGCATACTTTTGTCTATTTGAGCGCCAAGTGGATGAATCAACGGTTGAGTATGTATCACCCAACGAACGGCATAAGAAGCCGACGGAGATAGTGTGTCACTGACTTGCTCTAAGAAAAAGCCAATCGTTGAGTCCGTTTGAGTGTACTTGGATGAAAATACATTCACAGGCACAACAAGAATAACGAATATGACGATAAACGAGCTGCCTATATTCAGAGCCTTGCTCTTCAAGTTCGGTGCTGGCCGTGGTTTATGGTAATTCATCAACACGATAAATTTTCCTGGCAGCTTAAACACCGTTAGGACAACGAGAAATAGCGATAGTCCCATTGATATTGGCGGCACAATGATAGAACGCAATGCCGCTTTGCCTTGTTCAGCATAAGGGCCATCATCAGCAAACTGAGCGCGTGACGCCTCAATATAACCTAGCCAATAATCTCTCTCACGCCTCACATTTGGAACAATAACCTGTTGGTAAAATTGCTTATTATTCCACGTCGCCATCATGGGCTCGACGTAATAACGTTCGCCCATACGATTCTTTATTTGTTGCTGAACTTCGGCTACTTTTTGAAAATCATTCCAAGATAAGTTCGGTTCAATGTCGTAACCCCGCTGCTTTGCTTCGGCATGCCAACGAGCTTTGGTGTCCTTCATAACTTTGTTTCTGACTGCATTTTTAAACACGCTAATTTGGTTTATTTGCCAATTGGAGTCTAAATGGATCCCCTTTCGATGAACTTGAGTACGAACCTTACTTGCTGTTGTAGAGTGGGAGCGAAACTCCGACATAGAGTCGATTCCCATAGGATAACCGGTCTCTTTTAAGAACTGTTTTTGCCACACTGCCAGTATTCGTGGTGTGTAATGAGCGACACTATTGGTATACGTTTTATCTTGAATGGCTTCTCCAGCTTGCCCTGTCGCCTGCTCAATACCGGCTTGGATAACTGATAAGCCTAGAGAACCGAATGCTTCCCCCCAAGATGTTTCACCTTTCGTTCGTCGAAAGGTTTTCTCTAACCAATAATCCATCGGTTGGTGGGGAATCGAGTTATCTTTTAATAAGCGTTCATAGCGATCTTCAATGCGGCTGATACAATTGGCTCTTGAGCTTCCTTTGCGTTTATAACAGCGTTCTTTATCATCAAATAGGTCAAAAATAGGTTGTGCAACTCTTTGTGCTCTCGCCTCTGCTCTCGTTAAATAGGCCTTACTCGCCTGTTGATAATCACGATACCCCGTCGCGACGGTCGACTCGACCTCTTCCCACGCTTGATTGGCCTTTTGATGGCGAGACTCTACCGTCTGATTATACGCCCCAACATGTTTTTGATATTGATGCCACGATTGCTGAACTTCACTCCGTAATACTTTATAGTTCGCATAGTGCTCATCGAAATTGGCGTTTGCTCGATTTTGAATATAACGATCCAAAATTTGAACTTTCTTATCATCAATATGACTTAAGAATGCATCATTGCTGTAAACCAACCCACCGATCAAAGCGAGAAAAGTCATTTCTGACGACTCGGTACTCGCCTCTGAGTTATAAGGGATCCCTTCGATATTAATCGCATTCATCGCTAAACTAGATCGCAGTACAGAGGAAAAGAAAGCCTCCTGTCTCTGCTTTGCACTACTCGGTTCAATCAACCATTTATCTATTACCGCCTTTTGACCAAAAAAAACCGTTGGCCAAACCAAAGCTGTAATCACGACCAACGATGAAATAGCGCGAAACTTCGTCGTGGTCAGCCATCCTTTAAGTAGAAAATCCGCAACAATTAAAGTCACCCCGATCCCTGAGATGGTTCGGCCAAATAGCTCCGTTTTATGTAATTGAGCATCACTAACATCGATTCCACCCGCAATTTCAACCAACTTGGCGTTGAAAACGACTTCAGGAAAAAGATAAAGAAGTGAACAAAAAAACAACAAAATAGCCAACCATTTCGGCTTCTTATTATTTGTGGTTATTACGTCCTGGCTAGGAACTGGTTTCATCTTAACGCTTCCATAATTTGTCTATCCCTGTTCTCATCAAACATCATTTTTCTGTCGGCATCGAAATGCTGATCGCATCGTTACTTAAATTTAAATCTTCATCTTGAATATCAAACAGCACTGCTGGCTTCGCGCTCTGCGTTGTTTGCGTTCTTTTTTTCACACCTTTCACGCTAGCAGGCTTGGAATATGACACACTCCTAATGAGACCTCGGTTAGTGATGTAATGGCCATCTTTGAGGTAATCTATTTGTTCATAGAGTCGGTGAAAATCAGCGTCATTGGGTAGGCCAGCAACGGTTTCGCCTGCTAACGTTGTGGGTTGGTAGCCATTTGATTGAACGACAAGCTGTGGAGCAAGCTGCTGACAAATAGAGAACTTACTGGTATCCATGATCGCCTCATCTGGCAGAGGTCGACCTGCCTTAGCTAACGAGACCAATTGATCTTGGTGGTAATCCGTTCCGTTAATCGTATAAGTCACCACCTTAATGCCTTGCGCCTTCGCACGGCTATAAATTGTGGCGTATTGTTGGTAACTTCTTATATCAACATGTAAGCCACTATTGGGGCCAAGTATTCGTTTTACCGTTTTAGCGGAATGTTTGGGCTTATGCTTACGATAACGCCCCTCCATAACAAAGGCGCGATCGATATTCTTTTTATTTTTCTGATAATAATCATCAGAACCCATGCCTCGTTTTGCATCCCGCTTAAACTGAGCAACCGACGCCGAATGAGGCTCCCATACATACCCAAGATAAACACTTGAATTGATTTCCCGCATTTTTTTCAGAACGTCCATATCCATTGATGAATAAAAATAGTTTCTATAGGGGAGACTTTGTCTGGCCATTTCGTCGAGTTTAAACAAATCTTCCATGGAGCCATCTGATGTTTTTATTTCAATATTAAGGGGTTGTTCAATCGTTGCGTAATGGTACCAATCATTCACGGCTTCATTGAAATAAGCGGGACGATACCCATCTAATGTTCCGTCAGGGCTCCTTCCACTCAGAGAGTTCCACTCACTACTCTTCATACGACTCACGCGATATCGCTTACCATCACTTCGAGCGGTTGCTCTTCCTGTTTCTATGTCGTGATGTACAACCCAATCTTTATCACGCGTCAGCATCACATCAATTTCTGCTCCATCAAAACCACTTACCGCCGCCATTTGAATCGCATTACGAGAGTTTTCAGCATAATTAGAGCTGCCACGGTGGGCGATAACATCAATAGGGCACTGTCCTTTGATGTAAGAGATATCCCCTCCCATGGTTTGATAAAGATTGCGCGATTTTAACGCCAACTGCATATCACGAAACATTTCTCGCCCCTCTGCTGAGTTATGATTCGAGATTAGTTTTGCATCTGCAGGTAATCCAAGCCCTCGCTCCAAGGTTGGTTGTGGTGGTGTTACTTTATCTGTAGATGAACATCCCTGAATAAGAGCAATAGTAGTGACAAGCAGCCCTCTTGAAAGCGTGGTTACACGTGAAGGTGGTGAAAACATGAGATCCTTATCCGTTGGTAGCTTATATGTGACATAACTGGGTTTCACACGCTGAGCACGACAAAGTCGGCCTCCAAGCACGGAGACCGCAAAGTGCTAATATATGATGACTCCAACCATTGATTTCGGTTGTTGATATGTTGTTGGAGTGGACGTATTTAATGGTTCAATTTGATTGAAAGCAAAGGCTCAAAAACTCATAAATACAAATCATGATTACATTATTTCATCAAATAATAATTGAATAAGCCCTTGTTCATCTGGGATGTCATACCCCTTTCGACATGGATAAGCCAAACCATCTGTGAAGTTCAAAAACGAAAAGCTATTGTCTATGCTTTCGCTCCCCTCTTCATCCTGCCATGGTTCAATAGTACTGTTCTGTTTAGTCACGATATAACCACACGAATTGACAGGCATCTCGGTCTTACGATTTAAGACTATCTTATGATTGGAATTATTGTAGTGATTTACTCGAATCTTACCGGCTAACGCTAGATATATCGCCCCTGCGGCGCCCAAAAGCAAAGTATGGCCGATAACTTTACCTGTCGCACTCGCTACGGCGATTCCAACATTAGCAGTCGCACTCGCGATGCTTTGACCTCGGTTTCCATAACGGTCTGTAGAATACACGTAATCCACGCTATGTTTTCTTTCAACGCGAGCACGTTGTCTGACAGGAGTATGGTTTATGTACTCTTGACCACCAAAAGCATCAAAGTTGTGTATTAATACCGGAACACAATGATAAGTTTCTCCATTCCAGTTCACTACACGAGCCTTCATTTGCCATGGATAATACTCTTCATCTAAATATTTCTTACATAAAGCTGGTAACAAATGGCTAAGTAACGCTGTGTTGTGATCGCTCTGCGCCATGTTGTACAGTTCTTGCGTTATTGATCGGGCCTGCTCTTGATCTCCTGATCTTGCGGCAACGATAAAGAGAATGACCTCGCCCCAAAAAGTATCGTTGATCAAGTAGTCAACCGGCAAATTATCGATTTCGATTAAAGCTCGTGGAACATCTTCATCGGACAAAGCCTCCAATACTGCAGACAAGTGATGCACGCGATCTTGAGGCTTTGCAATAGGTTCGTAATATGCGTCCCATCGTTCAACAAAGGTCTTCCAACGCATTATTTTTTTAAACTCCTCAGTTACTCCTTCCGTGGTGAGTAACTTAGGTTCAATATATTTTGCAATGTGCTTTTTATGACCGTCTCGCTTTTTCATCGCCTTTGTGTAAATTTTGCTATCAGACTTGAATAAGTGCAGTGCTAAACCATAGCTTTCATACCATTCACCAAGGTTAAGATGACTACTTTCTAATGAAGCTTTAGCCAAAGCGTCAAAATGCTTTTTCATTTTATTCCCTTCCAATTTGACGACTTAAATAAAGATAAAGGCGATGACTAAAATAATAGCTGCGGCTATAGCCAGTTTGATGTATAGCTCATTTTTTTTAACTCTTGGTTCTTCCACTTCTTCAAGCTTATCCCTCATGGCCTTAAAGTCATCCAAACGTTGTTGATAACGTTTTTCTCTTTGATTATAGATGGACAATAGTTTCAGAAATGATTCTTTGTTTACTTGCTCCACAGCTTAACTCCAAGCATTTGAAATTAAAGACTAAAACTACAATACACCATGACAAGCTCATGTTGACAGGAGGGGTCAATAGTCTTCTTCTAGTCTATATTAGGCATCGATTTTAGCGAATAAGGAACAATATGCGATAAGAAATGTGATTTAAAACAGCACATTATTGTAAGAAAAATTAATTGAGCTAAATTGAACTCAAATGAAGATGTCATATCAACTTTACCTCATACTTTTTTATAAACCTATTCACCAGATCTCTAATTCAACCTCATTAATCAGTTATGCCTTGAGTCACACTGTCATTTTGAGTTACCTTGTCTTATTCAAAGTCGTGGGTCACAATACGCTCTGTACCTGACTTTAATAGAAATCATTGGCTCCCAAAACGTAGTAACCTAGAAATAAGGTTTGATTAGGGATGTCCGATTGAATGGTGAAAAATTTGGACCACACATTAATAGAGCAAGTTGAAGGGATATGCGCATCGCGAGGCGTTAGATTAACACCTCAAAGAAAGCGAGTGTTTGAGCTCATCCTCTCTAATAAAAGAGCCTCCAGTGCTTATGAATTATTAGAGCAGTTGAAAGTCAGTGAACCGCAAGCCAAGCCACCTACAGTATATCGCGCTTTGGATTTCTTGTTGGAGCAAGGTTTCATTCACAGAGTTGAGTCAACCAATAGCTTCATATGCTGCTGCTCTTGCAATGCCAACAAACATTTCTCCCAACTACTGATCTGCGATAAATGTGGCACTGTGATAGAACTGCAGGACGATGCGCTTGTCACCCTACTCGCCAGTAACGCTGAGAAGCATGGCTTTCAATTGACGAATCATGTCATTGAATCGCATGGCATTTGCCAATCTTGCTCCTCCGAGATGAAAGAATAAGATTATAGAAGAACATTATGCGCGCTGAATTTGTAAACCCGTTTTTAGCTTCTTTAATGAACGTATTAAAAACGATGGCTTCTCTAGAATTGAAGCCACAAAAACCGAGAGTTAAGAAAGATGAAATCGCTCGTGGTGATGTATCCGGCCTAATTGGTATGGTGGGTACACAATCTCGTGGCTCTATGTCGATCACCTTTGATGAAGGTCTCGCTCTCGAAATCATGGAAAACATGCTTGGTGAACGACCAAACGGCCTCAACGAAGAAGTGACCGATATGGTGGGTGAAATCACTAACATGGTGACTGGCGGTGCGAAACGTATTCTTGCGGAAAGCGGTTTTGACTTCGATATGGCAACACCAATCGTGGTTTCCGGTAAAGGTCATACGATTCGTCACAAGTGTGATGGGGCAATCATCATCATGCCTTTCTCATCTCAATGGGGTAATGCTTTCATCGAGATCTGTTTCGAATAACAGCTGTTTATTTCTAGCAGTACTGAGTATCAACTCAAAGAAGGTTGGCATCATGCCAGCCTTTTTTATTACCTGCGATTTAACCAATGCTTGCTATACAGATACAAAAGCGCCAACCCGAAGGTTGGCGTTTTTTTGGTGCTATCAACTCAATTAAGCTTTAAGCGCTTTAAATGCGTTGATTAGACCGTTAGTTGAGCTGTCGTGAGACGTTACTTGAGCATCGTCAGCAAGCTCTGGAAGAATTTGGTTTGCTAGTTGCTTACCAAGTTCTACACCCCATTGGTCGAAGCTGAAGATGTTCCAGATAACGCCTTGAACGAAGATCTTGTGCTCGTACATCGCGATTAGGTTACCTAAAGAGCGAGGGTTGATTTGCTTAACAAGAATAGAGTTCGTTGGACGGTTACCTTCAAATACTTTGAAAGGTACAAGCTCAGCCACTTCTTCAGCTGTTTTGCCAGCCGCTAGGAATTCAGCTTCCACTGTCTCTTTTGTCTTACCGAATGCTAGTGCTTCAGTTTGAGCAAAGAAGTTAGACATTAGCTTCTGGTGGTGATCAGATGCTGGGTTGTGGCTGATAGCAGGAGCAATGAAGTCTGATGGGATCAGCTTAGTGCCTTGGTGAATCAGTTGGTAGAAAGCATGCTGACCGTTTGTACCAGGTTCACCCCAGATGATTGGACCTGTTTGGTACTCTACCGGGTTGCCTTCACGGTCTACAAACTTACCGTTTGATTCCATGTTGCCTTGCTGGAAGTAAGCTGCAAAACGGTGCATGTACTGGTCGTAAGGTAGAATTGCTTCTGACTCAGCGCCGTGGAAGTTGTTATACCAAATACCGATAAGCGCAAGGATTACTGGAATGTTGCTTTCAAACTCAGTTGAAGCAAAGTGGTTATCCATCTCGTGAGCACCTTCTAGTAGCTCAACGAAGTTATCGAAGCCAACAGATAGTGAGATAGAAAGACCGATTGCAGACCATAGTGAGTAACGACCACCAACCCAGTCCCAGAATTCGAACATGTTGTCAGTATCAATACCAAACTCAGCGACCGCAGTTGCGTTAGTTGATAGTGCTGCGAAGTGTTTAGCTACGTGTGCGTTGTCACCCGCTTCAGCCAAGAACCAATCACGTGCAGAGTGCGCGTTAGTCATTGTTTCTTGAGTCGTGAATGTTTTAGATGCCACTAAGAATAGCGTTGTTTCTGGGTTAAGAGGCTTAAGTGTCTCAACGATGTGAGTGCCATCTACGTTAGAAACGAAGTGCATGTTTAGGCGAGTTTTGTATGGCGTTAGTGCTTCAGTCACCATGTATGGACCAAGATCCGAACCGCCGATACCGATGTTTACAACATCAGTGATCTCTTTACCTGTGTAACCTTTCCACTCACCAGAAACGATGCGGTGTGTGAACAGTTCCATTTTTGCTAGTACAGCGTTAACTGCTGGCATTACGTCTTTGCCGTCAACCATTACTGGCTTGTCGCTACGGTTACGTAGAGCAGTGTGAAGTACTGAACGACCTTCAGTCTTGTTGATTGCATCACCACCGAACATTGCTTCGATTGCAGACTTAACTTCAGTCTCGTTCGCAAGAGCAAATAGGTGCTGCATAGTTTCAGCATCGATAAGGTTCTTAGAGTAATCCACTAAGATGTCAGAACCGAAACGAGTAGAAAAGCTCTCGAAACGCTTTGCATCTTGAGCAAACAGCTCTTTCATATCCATATCTTGAGCAGACTCAAAATGTGCCGTTAGAGCTTTCCACGCTTGTGTTTGCGTTGGGTTGATATTTTTCAACATGGTATCTATCCCGATGTTACTGTAGGTTTTATTCTAAACGTCACCTGGGTGATGAATAGAACCCCCGATTAGGCGAAAGTTTATATTTTTCTGTGATGACCAAACCGCGTCACCACTGAAAGATTCTTTGTAATTTTTTTTCACGACGTATTATGCCGCATATGAAGAGCTGTACCTTGAGATAAATCAGGATTAGATTTCCTGACAGAAGAATCGGTACAGACTCTAGCTCTAACATAATTAAATGTGAGCGATACCTGATAAATTCAAGTTCAAAAGATAGCGTTAAACCACTTTTTTTCCAAATACATTATAAAGGATGGCGTATGTGGATTCAGAAGACTATACACCTAAATGCAAGAAAGCGTGGATTTCATCTCATTACTGATGAAATTGAACAACAGATACACGATATCAATTCTCTATCTGTTGGTTTATTACATCTTTTTATCCAACATACCTCTGCCAGCCTCACGCTAAACGAGAACGCTGATCCTACCGTCCGTACCGATATGGAGTCGCACTTTAATAAGTTTGTCCCAGAGCGAGCGCCCTACTACAGACACACCTATGAAGGCGATGATGACATGCCTGCCCACATTAAAGCATCGACACTTGGCACCAGTGTGACAATACCAATTAGCAATGGTCGTTTAGCTTTAGGAACATGGCAGGGTATTTACTTAGGAGAGCACCGAGATTGTGGTGGAAGCCGAACTGTGATTGCTACGATGCAAGGTGAGTAGACTGCTTGAAAACAAGATCTCCTTAATAAAAACAATATCTTGTTAATAAAAAAGAGTGGTGTGTTTCCACGACCACTCTTATAAAAATAGTATTTGGCCTACTGTAGGCCGAAAGCTTTAGAAGGGCTGGTTTATCATAACCCTAAAGGCCCCTTCGTCACCACCTCGCGCCAACTCAGCACGTACAACAATACCTTCCACTTGGAAACGCACCGCGCCACCTAAGCTCCATTTCATGTCCGAGTGCAGTGTTTTGATGTCGTACTCATCGGCAACGCGCCCTAATTCAGCAAACGCTACCCATTGCCACCAAGGCAAATCGTAGTAGTTTATCAGTGGGATATCGCCAAGTGGTTGCCAGTCAGGAAGTACTCGGTACTCAGCAGAATAATGAACTGCAGAGCGACCGTGATAACGACCTCCGGTATAACCTCGTAAACGATACAAGCCACCCAATCGAGCTTGCTCCGTTTCTGGTGGGCGAGCACAATCTTGCCCAGAGCAGTTATCCCACGTTGGCGTGTCAGCGGTATAGAAATCAAATGCTAAAACTTGTTGATCGAATAAGTCCCCTAGAGGACCTAAAGCGAAGTACTGGCTATTTTGGAAGGTCCACTTAAGCCACAAGTCATCGTTAGACCAACTCTCTGCGCCAGTGGTGAACTCAAGGTTAGTTTGAGAACCTCTGGTCGGGTTGCGTGTGCTATCACGGTTATCCCAATTAAACGCCAAACTAAAGCCTGTTGCCTCCTCGGTATTATTTAAACCTTCCAACTCACGAGCAGTATAAAAAGGCGTAAATAGAATCGAACTGACACCCGATTCGATTGGCGAAGCAAAGCTCACATCTTTGATTGGCTGAAAAGCACCGAGTAAACCGTGTTCTGCAACGTTGCCCCAAGGTAGCAAATACTTAAACTCAAACTGATAGTTTTGCTCTAAGCCATCAGCAATGGTTTTGTCATCGATAGATGAATCATTATCGCCTTGAGAACCAATGTAATACGGGTTGTCGTTGAAGCGCGCTTGATACATCTGAGTGCTAAACAATACGTTCTCAGACAAGGCATAGTTAAAAGCCGATAGAAAACCGACGTAACTGTCTTTGTCTGAATAGAGTGCCATACCAAACAGAGCGGCTTGAGGTTGCCAAACACCCTTTGCGACACCCGCAACCCCAAAGGTGTTACCCATGGTTTCGGTGCTGAAGTAGAAAGGAACAAAGGCTGAATCTTTTTCTTCACTCACAGCGGAAGAAGAAAAGCTGACACCGAGTAATGTCATTGCAGACATTAGCCAGCTTCGAGTCGTTCGCTTGAACATAATTTACTTATCAAGATCCATGATTACTTCACATATTCCATCGCAACACGCGAAGTCAGCTTAGTGACTAACTCGTAAGCGATAGTGCCGATATGTTCAGCCACTTCTTCTGAAGGTAAATCTTTACCCCAAAGCGTCGCCTCGTCACTCACTTTATCCGTAGCATCAGGACCAAGGTCAACTGTTAGCATGTCCATGGACACACGCCCTGCGATTGGTACTTTTCGTCCATTAACGAATACTGGGGTGCCGTTAGGTGCAGTGCGAGGATAACCATCGCCGTAACCAATTGCGATAACACCAACCTTGGTATCACGTTCACAGGTCCAGTTTCCGCCATAACCCACACTTTCACCGGCTTTCACATCGCGAACGGCAATTAGGTGTGAGGTCAAGGTCATCACAGGCAAAAATCCAAGCTCTTGCGCTGATTTATCAACAAACGGAGAGACACCGTAAGATATGATTCCCGGACGAACCCAATCAAGGTGGCTGTCTGGCCAAGCGAGTAAACCCGCAGAGGCAGCAAGTGAACGCTCCCCTTCACAACCTTCAGTAAGCGACAAGAAAAGCTCTGTCTGTTCAACGGTGGTTGCTCTATCCAGTTCATCAGCACAACCGAAGTGGCTCATGTAACGTAGAGGTTTGGCAACATTCGCACATTGATGCAAACGCTCAACAAAGTTTTGGTATTGCTCAGGGCGAACACCTAATCGGTGCATACCACTGTCGACTTTTAGCCATACCACAACGGGTGTTTCCAAATCCGCATTCTCTAGCGCGCTTAATTGCTCTTCACAATGCACCACCGTTTGAATGTTATTGGTCACCAAGATTGGCAAATCGCCCGAAGAGTAAAATCCTTCCAGCAACAAAATAGGTTTAACAATGCCACCAGCACGAAGTTGTAACGCTTCTTCAATACGCGCCACACCAAAAGCATCAGAGCTTTTTGAATGCTTGGCTATATGCAGTAAGCCGTGTCCGTAGCCATTGGCTTTCACAACAGACATGACCTTGCACTGAGGAGCCTTCGACTTTATCTGGTTCAGGTTATGTTCGAGCGCGTTTAAGTCAATGCTCGCCGTCGCCGCTTTCATGTAAGTCATTAGCGATTACTCATCATCAAATGCAGGGCCTGCATAGTTATCAAATCGGGAGTGTTGGCCTTGGAACGTAAGACGAACAGAACCGATCGGACCGTTACGTTGCTTACCAAGGATGATCTCAGCAATGCCTTTCAAGGAACTATCTGGGTTATAAACCTCATCACGATAGATGAACATGATCAAATCGGCATCTTGCTCAATCGAACCTGATTCACGCAAATCCGAGTTTACTGGGCGCTTATCAGCACGTTGCTCTAGGGAACGGTTAAGCTGAGAAAGTGCCACAACCGGAACGTTGAGCTCTTTTGCTAACGCTTTCAATGAGCGAGAAATCTCGGCGATTTCAAGAGTACGGTTATCAGATAACGAAGGTACACGCATTAATTGAAGGTAATCTATCATGATCATAGAGATACCATCGTGTTCACGAGCGATACGTCGAGCACGAGAACGCACTTCTGTTGGCGTTAGACCCGAGCTGTCATCGATATACATATTCTTCTTATCCATCAGAATACCCATACTCGACGAGATACGAGCCCAATCTTCATCATCTAGCTGACCAGTACGAATCTTGGTTTGGTCTACGCGAGAAAGTGACGCAAGCATACGCATCATCAGCTGTTCGGCTGGCATCTCTAGCGAGAAGATTAAAACCGGTTTGTCTTGCTTCATCGCCGCGTTTTCACACAAGTTCATCGCAAATGTGGTTTTACCCATCGATGGACGAGCAGCAACAATAATTAAGTCAGAGCCTTGTAGGCCTGCTGTTTTCTTGTTGAGGTCGTTGAAGCCAGTATCGACACCTGTCACACCATCTTGCGGCGTTTTGTATAGGATCTCGATACGTTCTAGCGTCTTCTCTAGAATGCTATCAACGTTTTGTGGACCTTCGTTTTCACTTGCACGGCCTTCGGCAATCGCGAAGACTTTACTTTCAGCAAGATCAACCAGCTCTTCCGAAGTACGACCTTGAGGGTCATAACCAGAATCAGCAATCTCATTCGCGACACCAATCAGGCTACGAACAAGTGCACGTTGCGCTACGATATCCGCATACGCATTGATGTTTGCGGCACTTGGTGTGTTTTTCGCTAAGTCAGCAAGGTAAGCAAAGCCACCCACTTCTTCAAGTTGCTCACGCAGCTCTAAATGTTCAGAGAGTGTAATAAGATCCAGAGGAGAACTTTCTTCAAGGATATCCTTTACCGCTTCAAAGATCAGACGGTGAGGACGGCTATAAAAGTCTTTGGCCACAACCTTTTCGGCAACTGTATCCCAGCGTTCGTTATCTAATAACAAACCGCCAATAACAGATTGCTCAGCTTCTAATGAATGTGGCGGGACCTTGATGGCGTCCACCTGATCGTTGGCTGATTTCTGACTTTTGGTATCCACTATGACTACACTCAATAACTAATAATGATCGTTCATTATACCCAAGAACATCCGTTTGTAATCCGATCCTATGAGTTTGTTTTATTCTTCAGGAAGAATTTACCTATTGCTGACGGAATTAACCAAGGGTAGCATTACGATCCTGCCATTCACTCACTGTATAACTAGAGGTATGCGTGTCCAAATTATTGGCTCTGAGCACTGGTATTCTAAGCTCTAGTCTTCTAAGCATCGGTCTCCTGAGCACTCCGTTGGCCTTAGCTGATGATACTAAAGACTCTGTTGATGCTAATACCTCTGTTGATGCAATCCTCGACTCTATAGTAGTTTCAGAACCTACTTCTGAGCCGATCGTCGTTGCACCGACACCTGAAGAAAAAGAGTTGGATATCGCACCGAGTGATACAAGTGATACAGAACTACCGAGCCCGCTAAAAACGGAAGTCGAATTTGGATATCAGTCGCATACTGGTAACTCTGATTCACGAGCGCTTAACTCACGCCTTAACGGTGAGTACACGGCTGGCCGTCATAGAACCAGTGGTGAATGGAAATACTACAACCTCTACAAAGATGGCGAAGAAGATAAAAGGCAATCGACTTACTCAGCTCAGAGTGACTACAAGTTAAGCCCTAAAACCTACCTTTACGGCAGTTTCAAAGGAGTCGACTCGAGATACAGTGCTTACTTTAAGGACTACACAATTTCGAGTGGTCTGGGTTACCAGTTTTCGAATACCGAAGAGTTTGTATTGGAAGTCGAAGTGGGCCCAGGTTTTCGTTACCAAGAGCCAAACCTCGATGAGATCGACGATGATGACATCATCTTCCCTGAGATTGTTGAAGAAGCGATTTTTCGTGGCAACGTGAATACGTCTTGGCAGGTATTGAAGAACTTGCAGCTCAAGGCCGACGTGACGCTTGTATCTGGTCACAGTAACCTAAAGTTTGATACTGAGTTAGAAGCCATCAACGATATTACTGACAATATCGCGCTGAAGATCGCTCACTCTCGCCAGTACCACGATAAAGTGCCTGAAGGCTTAAGCAAACAAGACTCTGTGCTGTCGATTAACCTACTCTTTCAATTCTAATTCCATAGCTGGCTGTTCAGCCATCAGAGCTTTTGGATCATAGTAGGCTTTTAACCTAATGTAACCCTCTCTTACCTTTTCCTATATTCCAGACATAAAAAAACACCAGCCGAAGCTGGTGTTTAAAACTTTCAAAAGAAAGAATTCGTCTTGGTACTGAAATTACTCAGCTGCAACGATAGCGATTTTCGCAGTAGCAAAAACTTCAGAGTGAAGTTGGATGCTTACTTCGAATTCGCCGATGTTACGTAGAGCGCCTTCAGGTAGGCGTACTTCGCTCTTAGCTACTGCAACACCTGCCGCTGTAATAGCGTCAGCGATGTCACGAGTACCGATAGAACCGAATAGTTTACCTTCGTCACCAGCTTTAGAAGCGATTGTAACGCCTTCTAGAGTGTTAACGCTCTCTGCACGAGCTTTAGCAGCAGCTAGTTGCTCAGCAACTTTAGCTTCTAGTTCAGCACGACGAGTTTCGAACATAGCAACGTTGTCTTTAGTTGCCATAACTGCTTTACCCTGTGGGATAAGGAAGTTACGAGCGTAACCAGATTTAACGTTTACTTGGTCGCCAAGGCCACCTAGGTTACCGATCTTATCAAGTAGAATAACTTGCATTATCTTAGTCCTCTTAAACTATTATTAACTATTACCGATTACTGATGCTTGTCAGTGTACGGTAGTAGAGCTAGGTAACGAGAACGCTTGATAGCGCGAGCTAGTTGACGCTGGTACTTAGCGCTTGTACCAGTGATACGGCTAGGTACGATTTTACCAGCTTCAGTGATGTAGTTTTTAAGAGTTGCTACGTCTTTGTAGTCAATCTCTTGTACGCCTTCTGCAGTGAAACGGCAGAATTTACGACGACGGAAGAAACGAGCCATGGGCTATCTCCTGATCTTAAATTTAGTAAAGCGGTCTTTCACAATTATCGAAATAACTATCAATGACCTAAAACAAGTTGAGAATTTTTTAAGGCGTTAAGCCAAAAAAGAATTACTCAGCAGCTGCTTCTGGTTTAGCTTCTGTACGCTCTTCGCGACGAGGAGCACGCTCTGCACGCTCTTCTTTTTGCTTAAGCATAATAGATTGCTCAGTCACAGCGCCTTTAGTGCGCATGATCATGTTACGTAGAACTGCATCGTTGAAACGGAAAGCAGTTTCTAGCTCGTCAATCACTTCTTGACCAGCTTCAACGTTCATAAGAACGTAGTGAGCTTTGTGAAGCTTGTTGATTGGGTAAGCCATTTGACGACGACCCCAGTCTTCTAGACGGTGGATAGTACCGCCAGCTTCAGTGATAGAACCAGTGTAACGCTCGATCATGCCAGCAACTTGCTCGCTTTGATCAGGGTGAACCATGAATACGATTTCGTAATGACGCATTTGGTTGCTCCTTACGGATTATTAGCTTCCACGAGTGGCCCGGTCGTCCAGAGGAAGCAAGGAACTAAAGATAAATGACCGAGTTTTAAGGACGGCAAATGTTATAGAAAGAACCCGGTATTGGCAAGCGCTATTTGGTGAATAATGAAACAGTTTTTCTGTCGCCATCTAGCCATCCGACAAACCGATGGATTTTGCTATAACAGCCTAAAAAGAAACGCCCACCAGCAAGTGGTGAGCGCTAATAAATTCATAGACTTAAAGCAGCGTTAACGCATTACTGAGCTAAACGCTGTCTTACCGCTTCGAACAGGCAAATACCCGACGCCACAGAAACATTTAAGCTCGATACGCTACCTGCCATTGGAATCTTAATCAGATCATCGCAAGTTTCACGAGTTAAACGACGCATACCGTCACCTTCTGCACCCATAACTACCGCAAGAGGACCCGTTAGCTTCGCTTGATAGATATCATGCGTTGCTTCACCTGCCGTACCCACAAACCATACGCCCTGCTCTTGCAGTGCACGCATTGTGCGAGCTAGGTTGGTTACGCGCACGAGAGGAACCGTTTCAGCTGCGCCACATGCAACCTTGCTTACCGTTGCTGTTAACGGCGAAGAGCGATCTTTAGGTACGATAACAGCAGCGACACCTGCGGCATCCGCGTTACGTAGACAAGCGCCTAGGTTATGAGGGTCTGTTACGCCGTCTAGAACTAACAGCAAAGGCTGTTCGTGCTGCGCTAGGATATCGTCTAGGTGAGTTTCATTAAGCTGCTTAGCAGGCTTCACCTTAGCAATAAGACCTTGGTGATTCGCACCTTGTGCTTTTTCATCCAACGGCTTACGACCCATCTGTTGAATCGACACACCAAACTGTTGCAGTTGGTTCAGTAATGGAAGAAGACGCTCGTCTTGGCGACCTTTCAATACATACGCTTCGATAAAACGTGCAGGATCTTTTTCTAGTACGGCTTTCACCGCGTGAATACCGTAAATAAATTCGTTACTCATTGTCTCAACTTACTCTTATTGCTCAGAGATGAATGACATCAATGCCGATGTGTCCACCTCTGTGTTGTTCATTTCGAGAGTATGCGTCTTGTGCCTGATACTCTCGCATTAAAGTCATTTCACACTAAATCAGTAGGCGCTAAACCTGATTAGCAGAGCGCCTTATTAGCCTTAAGATTTATCAGTCTTAAGAGTTATCAGCCTTTGGCTTACGGCTTGCTGCACGCTTTTTCTTAGCGCGAGCTTTAGCAGCACCGGTTTTATTCGCTGGCTTTTTCTTCTTAGCAGAGCCTTCGCTGCTTCCGTCAGGTCGCTTAGTTGGCTCAACCATAGGCTTCGCTGATACACCTGGCTTATTACTCTTCACTGCTGAGCGCTTCTTGCTTTTCGCCTTTTTCATCGCTTCTGCTGCACGCTTCTTGGCTGTTTTGCCTTTGCCACGCGGCTGACGATCAGTGTCTTCTAAGTCAAAGTCGATTTGGCGAGTTTCTAAATTAACCGCAGAAACCTTCACTTTAACCGAATCACCCAAGCGGTAGATATTACCTGAGCTTTCACCCACTAGACGCTGACCAACAGCATCAAATTGGTAGTAATCATTCGCTAGCGCTGAGATGTGTACCAAGCCATCAATGTGCAGTTCAGTTAGACGAACAAAGAAGCCAAAACCAGTCACGTTGGCAATCACACCATCCATCACCTCACCGACATGGTCTTGCATGTATTCACACTTCAACCAGTCGTTTACTTCACGCGTTGCGTCATCAGCACGACGTTCAGTCATTGAACACTGCTCGCCGTAGAAGTCCATATCATCGAAAGTGTAGTGGTAACCACCAGTTGGCGTCCAACGTTCGCTGTTACGACCTTCTTCTTTCGCAATAAGGTACTTAATCGCACGGTGCAATAGCAAATCTGGGTAACGACGAATTGGCGAGGTAAAGTGAGCATAGCGTTTAAGAGCTAAACCAAAGTGACCCGCGTTATCCGCGTTGTATACCGCTTGCTTCATTGAGCGTAGCAGCATAGTTTGGATTAATTCACGATCTTCACGTTCATTAATCTGTTGCATCAGTTGTGCATAGTCTACTGGTGATGGCGACAGACCACCTTCCAGTGTTAAACCTAATTCACTTAAAAAGCTCTTGAAGCCCATTAAGCGCTCTTCGCCCGGAGTTTCGTGAACACGGTACAGCGCAGGCTCTTTCGCTTTTTCTACGTAAGATGCCGATGCGATATTCGCAAGAATCATACACTCTTCGATGATCTTGTGTGCATCGTTACGAATTACCGGTTCAATACGGTCGATCTTACGATCCGCATTGAAGATAAACTTAGTTTCTACCGTTTCAAATTCAATCGCACCACGTTCGTCACGCGTTTTCTTAAGCACCTTATACATCTTATGAAGCTCTTCAAGATGTGGTACTTCAGGTTCGTAACGCTCACGTAATTCTTCATTGCCATCTAAGATCGCGCCTACTTTGTTATAAGTAAGACGAGCATGAGAATTCATTACCGCTTCGTAGTGCTTGTAGCCTGACAGTTTACCTTTGTCTGAGATAGTCATCTCACACACCATACATAAACGGTCTACCTGAGGGTTCAATGAACACAAACCATTTGAAAGCACTTCTGGCAGCATTGGCACGACTTGTGACGGGAAGTATACCGAGTTACCACGGTTAATCGCTTCTTTGTCTAGCGCTGTATCTGGGCGAACGTAGTAACTTACGTCAGCAATCGCTACCCATAGACGCCAGCCGCCGCCTTTCTTCGCTTCACAGTAAACCGCATCATCGAAGTCACGCGCATCTTCACCATCAATGGTAACCAATGGCAGTTTACGCAGGTCTACACGTCCTTCTTTTGCTTCTTCAGGAACATGTTCACCTAGGTTTTCGATTTGCTTATCTACCGCTTCAGGCCACTCTTGTGGGATCTGGTGAGTACGGATCGCAATCTGCGTTTCCATACCCGGCGCCATGTTTTCACCAAGAACTTCGGTTACTTTCCCCATCATGTTACGAGAACGACCACCGCGATCCGTAATTTCAATCACAACCACATTACCCATTCGAGCACCGCCTTTATGCTCAGTAGGGATCTGGATGTCGTGACTAATACGCGAATCATCAGCAACAACGTAAGAATGGCCGTACTCTAGGAAGAAGCGACCAACAAGTGGCGTTTTACGCTCTTCAAGCACACGAACCAAGCGACCTTCACGACGGCCACGCTTACTGTTGTCAGTAGGCTGAACCAATACGTAATCACCGTGCATGATGGTTTTCATCTGATGATGCGGCAGCACGATATCATTGTCTTTACCCACACTGCCGTCTGGGCGAACCCAACCATGACCGTCTTTATGACCAATCACATAGCCTTTGATCAGTTCCATCTTCTCAGGCAATGCGTAGCACTGACGACGAGTAAAGATAAGCTGTCCATCACGCTCCATTGCACGTAAACGACGACGCAGCCCTTCATATTGTTCCTCTCCAGCAAGACCCAAAGCTTCGAATAGATCGTTGCGGTTCATCGGAATATTCGCGTCTGTTAGAAACGAAATAATGAACTCTCGGCTTGGTACTGGGTTATCGTAATTTTTCGACTCTCGGTCGGCAAAAGGATCAACAGTGGTTGTCGCTGTCGTATTTTCTGACGTTGGTGTGTTTTTTGACATAGGCGGGCCTGCTTAAGCAAGGAAGGTATATACCCCTAGTATATCTGATGCTAGGGGTAAGCTACAGATATGCTTTAGAAAACACTCAAATAACCTCAGATTGATACATATCTTCACTTTATGAAACATCGCTTCATAGACGTGGATTATCATCAAAATTTCAAGCAAACGATAAAACAAACGTTTGCGCCATGAATGAAATACACTATTATCCACGCACTTTACCAACTCCTGTTCTGGGTATGATATGAAACTAAAACGCACTTTATTGGCTTCAGCTATGGCGAGCCTAGCGCTGTTCCCATTCGCAAGTTCGGCAATGGAAAAGGCTGACCTGATGATTACCGATGCGATGGTTCTAACCATGAACCAAGACAAAACGGTTTATGAAAGCGGTACTGTTGTCGTCAAAGACAACAAAATCATTGCGGTTGGTGATGCTTCACTAGAGAAGCAGTACCAAGCTAAGCAAGTGTTAGACGTTGATGGCGATATCGTTATGCCAGGTCTCATCAATACCCATACTCATGTATCAATGACAGTTTTTCGTTCGTTGGCCGATGATGTGCCAGATCGCCTACACCGCTACATCTTCCCGCTAGAGAAGAAGCTAGTATCGCGAGACATGGTACGCATTGGTGCCAACCTAGGTAACGTTGAAATGGTGAAAGGCGGTGTGACCACTTACGCCGACATGTACTACTTCGAAGATGAAGTCGCAAAAACCGTCGATAAGATCGGTATGCGTGCCATCCTAGGTGAAACGGTGATTAAGTTCCCAGTCGCCGATGCGGCCAACGCCGAAGAAGGCATTAAGTACGCGTTGAACTTCATTGAAGAATACAAAGATCACCCACGCATCACACCAGCGTTTGCCCCGCATGCGCCTTACACCAACACCACAGAGATCCTTCAGAAAATATCTAAACTATCCCTAGAATTAGATGTTCCAGTAATGATTCACCTTGCAGAATCACACCGTGAAGAAGAGAAAATCGCAGAGCGTTCTGATGGATTGTCCCCGGTTCAATACATGGACAGCATTGGCGCACTCAACAAGAACTTGGTGGGTGCACACATGATCCTTGTTGACGATCATGATATCGAACTGGTGAAGAAATCGGATATGGGTGTAGCTCATAACATGAGTGCTAACATCAAGTCAGCAAAAGGTGTATCACCTGCCCTTAAGATGTATGACGAGAACGTGCGTATCGGTTTAGGTACTGATGGCCCAATGTCTGGTAACACACTGAGCACCATTGATGAGTTCAACCAAGTCGCTAAGGTTCACAAGTCAGTTAACAAAGATCGTGCTGCGATGCCGCCGATCAAAGTGATCGACATGGCGACCATGGGCGCAGCAAAAGCGCTGCACATGGAAGATAAGATCGGTTCTCTTGAAGCAGGCAAACTGGCTGACATCATAGTGATCGATACTAAGGCGCCAAATATGGTTCCGGTCTACAACCCATACTCAGCACTGGTGTACTCAGCTAACTCAGGCAATGTTCGTCATTCCATCGTTGATGGCAAGATCATCATGCAAGATCGCGACATGCTAACGGTAGACGAAGATAAGATTCGTCAAGAAGCACTCGATTTCACCAAGGTTGTTCGTGAAACGGTGATTGAGTCTGGTGAGGTGGTTCAATAACGCTACCGAATTAGATAAACGGTTTTCCGTTCAGATCAAAAAAGGCCTCGCTGATGAATCTCAGCGAGGCCTTTTTAATACGAGTTTTTTAGATGATTAACGAGTGCAGTCATTAATCATCATTGCTCATTCAATAATCTGTCTTACCAGAACACGTCTCGACGCTTTGCTCGAGCAATAATATTGTCTGGCATT
This sequence comes from Vibrio sp. 10N.222.49.C12, assembly GCF_041475025.1. Taxonomy (NCBI): domain Bacteria; kingdom Pseudomonadati; phylum Pseudomonadota; class Gammaproteobacteria; order Vibrionales; family Vibrionaceae; genus Vibrio; species Vibrio sp. 10N.222.49.C12. Next base: position 45,628 of record NZ_JBFRVF010000012.1, read on the forward strand.
CTCTGTTCCAGTCCGCTACGAAGCACAGTGATACGTCTGTGTTGTCTTTGATCTGCGGTTACCGAGTTATACAACCAACGGTAAGCATCTTCATAATCCAATGGGCTACCGTAGTCACGTAACAAGAGTTCCGCTAAGTGAATGCTCGCACTTAAGTTGCCCATAGAGGCCGCTTCACGTAGATACGGAATCGCACGCTCTTGATCTTGTTGTACCAAAGTACCACGAGAGTAATAACGACCTAACTGCTCTAATGCAGCGGGTAAACCTTGATGTGCCGCGTTTTCCATATAGTAAAGGCCAAGCTCTACATCTTGTGGAACACACACACCCCAAGCCAACATATCACCGTATAAAAACTCATAAGAAGGCAAGCTAATACGCGTTGCACGAGCAACGATATCTTCAACTAACTGGCACTTATCAGCTTTCACTCGCTCTAGATGTTGATTATTTTCGATTAAATTAATCAGTTCAGCTTCTGTATATATTGGAACGGGCTCTCCCACATCAGCCAAATTAGCATGACTCAAGGGTGAGCTCAGCGCCATTATTAATGAAGCTGCCACAATTCGTAGCTTCATACCTGCACTCTATTATCTGTCGCTAAAGTTATCTATTGAGGGGTGCAGAGGATTTCTACACGCACAAAACAGGGTGAACTTCACTTTCCATGATATCTGTATCGGCAATAACCCCGACGGCTTTAGACAAAACTTGCCGCTAATGGGCAATATTTTGCCTGATGACGCTTAAAAGATCACCATCAAAGAGTGAACGGCTAAATTGCAGGTATTAAAAAGCCGACTTAATAAAGTCGGCTTTTAGAAAACTATTTTATTATCAAAGCACTGTTCGTGCCTGGTAATCACTCAGCAGGCATTATGCGCCGTATGGGTGAACCTTGATGATAGTTTCGTTACGATCTGGGCCAGTTGATACGATATCAATTGGAACGCCAGTTAGGTCTTCGATACGCTTGATGTAATCTAGAGCAGCTTGTGGAAGCGCGTCGATAGATTTAGCACCAAATGTGTTTTCAGACCAACCAGGCATTGTTTCGTAGATTGGCGTCGCTTCTTCGAATGACTCAGCAGCCATTGGAGAAACTTCTAGGATAGAACCATCTTTCATCTTGTAACCAGTACAGATTTTTAGTTCTTCTAGGCCATCTAGAACGTCTAGTTTAGTTAGACACATACCAGATAGAGAGTTGATTTGGATTGCACGACGCATAGCAACAGCATCGAACCAACCAGTACGACGTAGACGACCAGTTGTTGCGCCAAACTCGTGACCAACATCGCCTAGGTGTTTACCAACTGGGTCTTGCTTCTCAAGGCCATCGTATAGCTCAGTAGGGAATGGACCTGAACCAACACGAGTACAGTAAGCCTTAGTAATACCAAGGATGTAACCGATGTGACGAGGACCGAAACCAGAACCTGCAGCAACACCACCAGCAGTCGTGTTAGAAGACGTTACGTATGGGTAAGTACCGTGGTCGATATCTAGTAGCGTACCTTGAGCACCTTCGAACATGATCTTGTCGCCGCGCTTACGTGCTGCGTCTAGTTCGTCAGTTACGTCGATAACCATCGCAGTTAACATGTCTGCGTAGCTCATCGCTTGCTCAAGAACTTCTTCGTAGCTTACTGTTTCAGCTTTGTAGAAGTGCTCTAGTTGGAAGTTGTGGAATTCCATCACTTCTTTTAGCTTCTCAGCAAATGCTTCTTTATCGAAAAGGTCGCCAACGCGTAGACCGCGACGAGCAACTTTATCTTCGTAAGCAGGACCGATACCACGACCCGTTGTACCGATAGCTTTAGCGCCACGAGCGATTTCACGCGCGTTGTCGATTGCAATGTGGTACGGAAGAATTAGAGGACAAGCTTCAGAGATGAAAAGACGTTCACGTACTGGAATACCGCGATCTTCAAGAGGCTTCATTTCTTTTAGAAGTGCGTCAGGCGATAATACTACACCGTTACCAATAACACATTTAACGTTATTACGTAGGATGCCTGATGGAATTAAGTGAAGAACGGTTTTTTCACCGTCAATTACAAGTGTGTGACCTGCATTGTGACCGCCTTGGTAGCGAACCACGTATTTTGCATCTTCAGTTAAAAGGTCAACGATTTTACCTTTACCTTCATCACCCCATTGGGTGCCTAGAACGACTACGTTATTTCCCATCTTTCCAATTTCTGTTGCTAATTAAAAATGGATTCTAGCACTGAATCACACTTCTTGCAGTCACTTTTTGTTCATAAACGTTAACGCTGTACAAAAATAAACCAGCCATAACTGGGGGCAGATGTGTAAAGATACTGATATCATTGCTTTTTTACAGACAAAAGGCAGAACCATGTCTCAATCAATTTGGCTCGCTATTGGGCTCGTACTTATTGTGGAAGGGCTCGGCCCCTTGATTGCACCCAATGGCTGGAGAAACATGGTCGCGCAACTGAGCGAGCAACCAGACACGCAACTGCGCCGCATTGGAGGCTGTCTTGTGGTGGCTGGAGCGGTTATCGCTTTCATGACCTACCGCTAGGTTTCTATAAGTACTAATCTGTTTATAAGTACCACTCTGTTAAGCGCCTTCCCTCGCGCCCCAATAGTGAATCCACAAACATGTCTCCTCCTGAAAGAAGTCATAGAAAACAAAAAGGCTCCCACAATGGGCTGTCTCTTGATCACAA
>NZ_JBFRVF010000013.1:0-56577 GCF_041475025.1 Vibrio sp. 10N.222.49.C12
CTTAAGATCCTGTCTATGATCAACCATTAGCTTGATTGCACCGTTTGTTACTTGCTTCTGGTTCACAATTGTTGGCGGCTCTGGCCTTGCGTTCGAAATCGCAGATCCAGGCAGCGTAAGTAAGGCGTTTGAAGGTTTTAACTTACCAGGTGCGCTACTGGCGGTAACTCAGCAGCTACCAATGCCAATGCTTATCTCAATTCTGTTCTTGATCTTAACCACGATCTTCATCGTAACGACCGGTGACTCAATGACTTACACCATCAGTGTGGTGATCAGTGGTGAGACAGAACCGAATGCAATTATTCGTACCTTCTGGGGTGTGATGATGGGGGTAACAGCGTTAATTCTGATTTCCCTAGGCTCTGGCGGTATTTCAGCGCTGCAATCCTTCATTGTTATCACCGCGGTACCGGTGTCCTTAATCTTGTTGCCATCACTTTGGAATGCGCCTCAAATCGCAATCAAGATGGCGAAAGATCAAGGCTTATAAAAGATCAATGCCGGTATAAAGAAGAAAATGTAGAGATAAAGCTCTCTAAAAACTGAAGATAAACAAGGTGTGAGCCTTTGAAAGAAGGCTGATACAAGATTCCGGAAGGAAGATAAAAACCGTACTGGTGAAGATACACCGGGCGGCACGTATTTAGGTCAATCGATCTAGTCAGGACAAATAATAAGTGGCGAGTTCGCTTGCCTCGATAATATCAATAACGATTAAAAACGTGAAAGCTAACCAACATACTGTCGCTATATATGCTTCAAAAGACAGCAACGATCGGTTCTGAATGGCTAGCAAAATCCTATAACTATAAGGTGGTGAGCAAAATGGATGCACATCGTTCTACCTACACTGAATCAGCACTACGTGACGCAACGGTCATCATGGCACCGGAAAGACTGGGTGCTATGCACCAAACACGCATCAGCTTCGTAAGAACTCTGATTCGTAAAATGGCGCAACAGCAATGGAAAGTGACTAAGCATGAGTGGCAACTAGACGCTCGAGGTTTTGGTCATGTTATCTATAAGCTAGAGACGCCAAATCATGTTTATCATTTGGTTGTTTTCTGCGATGAGATTGCAGACGAAGAACGAAATGACCGTGTAATTGCTGAAAAGTGGGACGTAACGTTTGCTCTGGTTCTTGGTGATGTTGATGTCACCCTACTTGAGAGACTTCGTGCGAATGTACCGCTACAAGAAGCAGGCCGTAACCCTAACAATGTGCTTGTTTTAGCGCGTGCCAACAAAAGTGTACGAGTGTTTGAACATATTGTTAGTCACTTGGCTAAAGGTGTTCAACCAACGCCAAAAGAGCTAGCGGAAGTTGGCTACATCCTACGAACCACAGCGGTTTATGGTAATGGTAAGTTTGGTATTGCTGACTTTAAAATCTTGGAAAAGAATCCAGATTTTAATCAATCGTTCAGTGCTCAAATGTGTGCTGTTTATATGCTGCGTGAGTTCAGCCTAGATTGGGTTCATTACCTAGCGGAGCAACAAGGCGGTGAACAAGCGATTACCTTGCACAGAGGCTTACAACGCTACCTAGGTGTGGGTAATGCCACAGGTTTAGGTATGGCGCCATATCTGATTAACCACCCAAGTATTGTCGATCAATGGATGACAACCCGTGAGCATGCATTAGCTGACGTGTTAGCTAATCACACGGATACGGCATTGATTGAGCCCCTACGTACATTAGTTAAAAAAGCGATTTGTCATTTAGAACAAGTTGTTACCATCAATGAAAATCAGCAAGAGTTGAACAAAACCGCTGTTGATGAGTTGAAACACGCAGAACAGTCACTAGAAGCTTCTGTAAACCATTGCGATACATGGGCGCAGTTAGTTGAACAATCTAAGCACATGAGTATGGAAGCCCAAGAAATCCTTATCTCATGCTTGATGGAATTGTACCCAGAATTAGTGGACGCCCATCAAGAGCAAATGAATTGTAGCGAAACACTCTCGCTTCCTAGTGGCAAAAAGATCCAAGACCTATTGGTTGTGTTAGAAGAAAAGTACCGTTGGGCGATCACGACAGACTTTACGAAAGCAGAAAATAACTACTGGTTCTGGTATCGCTCTCAGGACAAAGAAGAGCCAAGGCTCGGTGTTCGAGGCGAGGAACTCGGCGAAGAGCGCGAACTGCCGTTGGATATCGGCCGTCAAGCTTACCGTCTGTACCATGCTTTATTGCAATTCGCGCCAGAGCTTTCATTGGCTGAATTCCTTGTTAAACAACCGCAGCATCGTGCCATTGCGCGCCGTGTGTGGACGTTAGGTAACAAGGCGATGGGCGACATTCAAATGAACGTGCTGCACCAAGACTCGCCACCAATGCATTTGCTGCGTTGTAAGCTAGCGATGTTTGGAGCGACTAAGTTTGATCCTCGCTCAGACCGTTGGGTACGAGTGACGTTTTTCCAAGGTGCACCGTTGCTTGATGAAATTCATCAGGACGAATGGGTGTTCCCAATCTTACCAAGTGAAGCGGAGATCGCTGACTCAAATAAAGTTCCTACACATATCAACGCTCAACATGGAGGTAAATCGTTATGATCGTTTCTCACAATGAACTGGTAGCGGCCGTTAATAAAGCCTTTATGGGTATGCGTCGTACATGTGGTGAAGCCGATGTGATAGCGAACATGGTGGCAGATTTACAAATGGTTGGCTTGGATGGTGTTCGTCATTTTAACAATGCGAGCAACTTTATGGGGCTAGAAGACGATTGCCCTGTAGACATCCAAGTGACAAGCGACAACACAGTTGAAGTGGACCTGCACAAGGCGAGCTTAGCGTGTCATCTTCCTGTGGTGATGGATTACGCCATTGAAAAAATGGTCGGTAAAAAGACGCTGAAAATCGAGCTAAACAACTGCCATAACCGTTGGTTAGCGTACAGTGAGCTTGTAAAACTGGCAGCGAAAGGCATCGCATGTACCGCACGTTGGGATAATGGCTCAAATCCTAAGAGCACCTTGTATGTGCTTAACCGTGGTTGCGTTGCACCAGAACTGTTTTTATCAGATTTGCCTCTGGCATCGGACGATCATATCCACAATATGACCATCGAGCTTTCCGTCCAGGATTTCGATATCGAACGTTTGTCAGATGGCTACCAAACACACATTGAATCGGAAGCGCTTTTTAAAACTCAAGAGAAGGCGTGGAACGAGGGCATTGAAGTTGACGATGGAGAGTGGGGCGCGTTGAAAGAAACGGCGACGGCTATCCTTGTTGAAAACAGCCAACGTTCAATTCAAGGTGCAGGTGAGCTCGAGGCTTCTTAGCTTTGTTTTATAGAGCTATAAGTTACAGAAGCTCAGTTTATAGATCTTTGGCTTATAGAAACTAAACCTATAAAGCCTGAGCTTGTTCAACCTAAAAACCTCATTTACAACAGATAAAACCAAAGAGCTTAACGTATCCTCACCTCGTTAAGCTCTTTTTATTTGTGTCCCACTTTTGTTCTTCTTCTCAATAGATCACATCTTAAACTCTCTGTTTTGACACAAGTTGTTACGCGTATAAAGCTAATTTGGCGATTTAATGAAGTACCTTCACATTCAGGTTCAACAAACGGTTTCATTTACAAGCTAGTATGCGTATCTTGCTAACTACGGTGCCAAAGGGTGCCATTTTTATTCGTACCAATGACTTTAGAATCAGATAAAAAGGAATGAAGCGTGCAAGCTAACTTTATTGATGGAGCCACCCTGTACCGTCAGCACTCTTTCGAGTTGCCACTTGATTATCAAGCCAAAGATGGACAACAGATCCAAGTCTTCGCACGTGAGCTGGTTGATCTCGCTAAAGATGAGCAAGAGCTGCCGTGGTTGATCTACTTTCAAGGCGGCCCAGGTTTTCCTTCTCCACGGGTGAGTGGTCAATCGGGTTGGCTAAAGCGTGCATTACAAAACTACCGTGTTCTGCTTCTAGACCAACGTGGTACTGGCAACAGCACGGTTATCAGCCATGAAACTTTGGCGCATTTGTCTCCAGAACAACAAGTCGAATACTTAACGCATTTCAGAGCGGATAACATCGTTCGTGACGCTGAAGCGATTCGTGAACAGTTTGGTATTAAGCAATGGTCGACGATTGGTCAAAGCTTTGGTGGCTTCTGTACACTGAGCTATTTGTCACTGTTCCCACAGAGCTTGCAGCGTTGTTATGTGACGGGCGGCATTCCTTCTATTGAACGAGAAGCTGACGATGTTTATCGTGAGACTTACAAGCGTGTAGAAGACAAAAACAGAGCTTTCTTTGCTCAGTTCCCACAAGCACAAGCTATGTGTCGCGAGATCTCTGATTACCTGCTCAACAACGATGTGAGACTGCCAAACGGTCAGGTGTTCACAGTTGAACAGTTCCAGCTAATAGGTATTAATCTTGGTGGCGACGAAGCAAACCTTCCAATGTATTTCACACTGGAGAGTGCGTTTGTTGAAGTGAACGGTAACAGACAGCTGAGCTACAGCTTCCTAAATCAAATGCAGCAAGAGCAGGGTTACTTAACTAACCCAATTTACGCAATCTTGCATGAATCGATTTACTGTCAAGGTACAGCGTCTAACTGGTCTGCACATCGTGTTCGTGAGCAGTACCCACACTTCAACTACCAATCGGGCAGTGAGTTCTGGTTTACTGGTGAAATGGTGTACCCATGGATGTTCGACCAACTTGAAACGCTGAAGCCACTGCGTGAAGCCGCGAACATGTTGGCTGAAAAGTCGGACTGGGGCACTTTGTACAACGCAGAGCAGTTGAGCAAGAATACAGTGCCAATGGCGTGTGCCGTTTACGCCGATGACATGTACGTTGAGTTGGATTACAGCCGTGAAACATTGGCGAACATTCCTAACTCGAAAGCGTGGATCACCAATGAATATGAACACAATGGCTTGCGAGTAGACGGCGAAAGGATTGTCGATAAATTGATGACGATGGTTGAAGCGTTAGAAAATCTGCCAAAGTAATCAAGCTATTTGCACTAGAAACAAGATGCGTTAGAAGCTTTCTACTTTAGAAACTATCTACGTTAGAAATACGATACGCCAGAAACAAGAAAACGCTGCACCCATGCAGCGTTTTTTTATGTCATCGAACTATTCGATTTAAGGAACTAGGAGGGGTAGCCCTTGAAGCCATTAAGGTTGGATGATGATATCTTGATTTTCAGTGGTCGATAAGCTGGCGCGGTTCTGTTCGATAAGCTGAGCCGCATAAGAGGGAGTTACAGCTTGAATTTCGCCTTTTGAACGAATCGTTAATGCTTCCCACGCATGATCACGGTATTTGCCTGTTTGTGTATATTCAATAAGTACTCTCATGATTCTTCCATCCGATGTGTGGTTAACGTGCTACTAACATTAGCGCCATTATTGTGGTTACACACCTGTTAAAAATGGAACATAAGATTAACCAAATGAGAATGCGTGTAACTTGAAAAACAGACCCAACTGCACTTATCTTCTTAACCGCGTTTATCGCAACTAACCGTATTTATCGCAACTAACAGCATTTATCGTAACCAACCTTACTTATCGTAAATAGCGTCCATAAAAAAACGCTGCACAATGGCAGCGTTAAAGTTGAGATAGGTTGAAGATTGCTTAGCTGTTTTCTAAGCCAACAATCTTGCGTGCAGACATCACTGCACTATCCAAATCGGTCAATCTACCAGCACTTGCTGGACCAAGAACTGATGAATACAAAGCCAACTGCTTCTCAAATGATAAATCTAATTGGTTATATAGATTTTGGCGGATTTGAGCGTGTTGCTGAGGCTTTGCGCTCGACAGGCCTTCCAACGTATCGTAGATGAGTGTAGTTGTATCCATAACTGTCCTTAGTACATCTTTAGAAAATTTTGCATATTATGCACTTGGTGTCATCTTTGTTCTGCGAGATTGATCGCATTATGTGCAGCTCTGCTTAATTGTGTAATCAGTTAGTTACAATTGTGTTGTACGGCAAAGTATCGAAAACTTGGGTTTGGGCAAAAGAAAAGGAGACACAGTGGTCTCCTTTTGGCTTGTTAGCAAAGATAAAAGTTACGTGCTGTTCGCTGTTTATTGAGCCAATCGGCTACGCACAGCTACAGCGCCTATCGTATGTTAATGTTCTTATCTCGATTTTCGTACATTTCAGGTGTGGTGTGTAATCCACCTGCATAGCCTGCTGCTTCAAGTGTTTCTCTTACCTCTCGAACATGCTCAGCCGTGACCGGTTCATTTCTGTCGCCAAGGTTTAAACGCACAAACGTGATTAACTCAGCTAAGCGTTGATCCGACAGTACATCCTCAAAACTTGCCATTGGCATGAAATTTCTGTCTTTGTCGAGATAGGTGGGTTGCAAGCCGCGCACCGTTACCGCAATGGTATTGAATGGGTCGCTGTGCATGATAATACCGTTGTTCAACAGAGTAGGGGCGATTGGATCGCGACCTTTACCATCGTCACCATGACAGGCCCCACAGGTTTGACGATACGTGGTGTAGATTTCACTGGCATACGCAGCTTCATCAAACCCTTTAGGCTGTAACTGAACGGCATCACTGGCAATGGTGTTGTTGATGTCCCCACTGAGTAGGTAATAGGACATCGACTCAATATCTTCACGCGTCATCAAGCTTAGGCTGTTTTTCACTACATCAGCCATACCCGCAAAAGCGGTGCCTTTGTCTGAATGTCCTGTGTGTAAAAAGTCTGTGAGTGTTGCTTCATCCCAACCATCGATATAGAGCTCATTGGCTGTAATATCAGGCGCGTTCCAACCGTCGATCAAGTTACCTTGGAAAATACGTTCTGGTATCAGTGCTTGGGCAATATTTCGAGGTGTATGGCACTCCGAACAGTGACCAAGTCCTGCGACCCAATATTTGCCTTGTTGCCACTTATCGACATTCTCAATTTCTCCTTTGAGTTCCTCTGGCACTTCATAATCAATAGGGTCGGTATCCATGAATACGATGTTCCAGCCAAGCAAACCTAAGCGAATATTGGATGGAAACATCATGCTGTTGTCATCATTGCGTCGCGGCACGGCGGTGATTGACTGCATGTATTCCCATAAATCCACCATGTCTTGGTCGGTGAGGTATTGATAGGAGGTGTAAGGCATTGCAGGGTACAGGTAACCATTCTTGCCTTTACCTGCGACTAACGCCGCTCGGAAATCATCGAAGTCATAAGTCCCAATACCTTCGGTAGTGTGTGGCGTTATGTTGGTTGAATACACGGTGCCGAAGGGGGTGACAAAGGGTAGGCCGCCAGCAAAGGGTTCGCCACCTTCTGCACTATGACAAGCCACACAGTCACCGGCATAAGCGAGATATTCTCCGCGCTCAACAGATGATGCTTTCAAACTCGCGAGCCGTTGTTGCTCTACGTCACCAGCGTGTCGGATATAAGCCCCAAGCGCGAGTATCTCGTTCTCACTGAGCTGCTCATCAAACGCAGGCATTAGGTTGTTCAAACCGTAATTGATGGTGTGCTGAATCTCTTCAATACTCCCTCCGTGAAGCCAGATATCATCGGAAAGATCAGGTACGCCAATCGCTGGGTTAGCGACAGCACCGTCAGCATGACAAGACGAACAGTATTGGACGAACAAGGTTTTACCGAGCTCGACTTTAATCTCCGGCACATCGGTATGACGTTGGTTGAGAGACGCTAGATAGTAAGAGACTTTTGCCACCTCATCTGGGCGCATGATTTCACTCCAACCCGGCATAGCACCGTTCCGGCCTTTGGCGATTGAATGAATCACAGCTTCATCACTGCCACCATAAAGCCACTCTTGGTCTATCAGATTAGGAAAGTGCTTTTGTCCCTGAGCGTTATCTCGGTGACAAGCGGCGCAGTGAGTTTGGAATAGAATCCTACCGCTGTTCACGATCTCTGGGACGGCAGCTAGTCCTTCTAACGTGGTTTCACTGGTTTGTGCAAATTGCTCATTGAGAGTGGTGGATGGTGAACTGAGCTTATCGTCGCTTTGTTCCCAATCGACTAACCCTTCCCATTCGCCGAGCCCGGGGTAGAGCACCAAATAACCAGCAGACAAAAGAAATGCCACTGCATAACTGACAAATAATAGCTTAGGTGGAGGAGCATCTTTCTCTTCAATACCATCAAAGGTGCCAATGGTGTGGTCGTGATCGGCCTTGTGATTGCTACGCCAGTATTTAACGACAACAGACACCATCAGAACAAAGAATATTAAGGTTAAGAGTACCGCCCATAGATTCCAGAATGTGCTCATTGTGATACCTCCTGTGACGTATCTTTACCCAGGCTTTGTAAATAGCGAATCAGAGCTTCACCTTTGGTTTTGCCTCTTACTTGCAAACGGGCATCACCAATTTCTTGATCGGTATAAGGCACACCTAAGGTACGTAACACTTCCATTTTGGCGCTAATATCATCGCCAGTCAGAGTCTGCTCAAATAGCCACGGGTAAGAGGGCATGATCGAGGTCGGTACGACTTTTCGAGGGTCAATTAAGTGAATAGCATGCCATTGGTCAGAATACTTTCTACCTAGGTTAGTGAGGTCAGGACCAGTACGTTTAGAGCCCCACAAGTTAGGAAACTCATAGATATCGTCTGCTTCTTGGTTCGGGCGACCATTACGCTTCACTTCTGGCTCTAGAGGGCGAACCATTTGTGTGTGACAAACATGGCAGCCTTCACTGATGTATATGTCTCGGCCTGCTAACTCAATCGGTGTGAGAGGCATCGCTAAGCTGCCTTTGGCAATATCATCGCCACGGACAATGCTTGGCACTACCCAGACCAATAAAGAGAAGGAGGCCACGACAACAGTGGTTAAAATTAAAATGACGATTGAATGTGTAAAGTCTTTACTCATCATTTAAGCTCCTTCATTAACAGTGTGTTTAGCATCATTTGTTACGGGCATACGAACCGTTTTGTACAAGTTGAAAGCCATTAAGAACAATCCAAGTACAAACAGCGCGCCACCAAAGAAACGCATGAATAGCCAAGGTGCTTTAAAGTCCATAGCTTCTACAAAACTGTAAATCAGTTCGCCATTTTCATTTTGAGCGAGCCACATATAGCCTTCACCGATGCCTGCGATCCAAAGTGCTATTGCATAGATGGCGACGCCAGCATGAGCAAGCCAAAAGTGCCATTTAATCAGTCGTCGTGACCATAGATCGGTTTGGCCCCATAAGCGTGGAATGAAGTAGTAAAAAACCGCTATCCCTGACATCCCAACCCATCCGAGAGCCGCGGAATGTACGTGCCCGATGATCCATTCGGTGTTGTGTGCCACCATGTTGAACCAGCGAATAGCGAGTAGCGGGCCTTCGAATGTCGCCAAGCAGTAGTAAAGAATCGCTGAGAAAAAGAATAAAAGAATGTAGTCGGACTTCAGCTTTTCTTTGTTTTGTAGGAGGGTCATTGCGCTATTGAACGCACCTGCCCAAGAAGGGAGCCAAAGGATCAATGACATCACGATGCCGATGTTCTGAATCCAGATAGGAACGGAAGAGTAAACCAAATGGTGCGTTCCGGCCCACGTGTAAAAGCCGACCAAGCCCCAGAAATGGATCACAGACAAACGGTACGAGTAGATAGGTCGATCCGCCGCTTTGGGTATGAAATAGTAGTTCATACCAATCACACCAGCGGTCAGCAAGAAACCGACGGCATTATGTCCCCACCACCATTGAACAATCGCATCTTGAGCGCCTGCAAACACAGAGTAGGACTTCATCGCCAACACAGGCATCGCGAGGTTGTTCACGATGAAAATCATTGCAACGACGATAATGAATGCAGCAAAGAACCAGTTAGCCACAAAGATATGGCTGACCTTTCGTTTAGCAAGGGTGCCAAAGAACAACACCGCGTACAGCACCCAAACCAACACAATCATCAAGTCGATTGGCCATTCAAGCTCCGCATACTCTTTTGAGGTAGTGTGGCCTGCGGGTAAGGAAATGACCGCAAGTAACAGGATGAATTGCCAGCCCCAAAATACCATCCATGAAAGGCTTTTGTTGAACAAGTCACAATGGCCTGTTCGCTGGGCAATGTACAAAGACGTCCCCATCAAGATATTCACGACGAAGCCGTAAATTACTCCAGAGGTATGTAGCGGACGCAGTCGACCAAATTGGAAATACTGAGAATCAAAGTTTAAGACTGGCCAATATAATTGCGCGGCGAGAATCACGCCTATGATCATACCTACAATCGCCCACACTAAGGATGCAATGATGAAGTACTTCACGACCTTAATGCTGTATTGCGTTGTCACTTGTTCCATAACAAGGCTCCTTGCCTAGAGGTTTTGAATCGCTGACTTAATTTGAATCGCTGAGCGAGCCTGCTTCGTTGCCGAGCACAGAATAGAAATAGGAAATGTCACGGATGTCTTGGTCTGAGAGCGTGTCGGCTTGTTGTTGCATGAGAATCGCTAAGCCACTGGTTCTTTCTCGAGTCTGGTAATCTTTCAATGAAGAGATGAGATAACCCACTTTTTGACCGCGAAGGTTCGGGTAGGGATCTTGTGTTGAGATGCCATCAGCGCCATGACAGGTCATACACACTTTAGCTTTTTGTTTACCTAATTCGAATTGTTCTTGATTAACTTCAGCAGAAACAGGAAACATGACCAGCGTCATTACTAGGGTAGAAAGTGTCGCCATGGGGTTAAATTTTTTTATATTCAAACTCATTCTCGATTCCCTTGATTATGAAATGAGTAAGCTTTCTAAGATCAATACACGAGATCAACTGGTGAAGTAGAAACGACTGGAACTCGTTATTAAGTCTCTTAAAGCTGCTTACGTTCGATTAAAGGTTATGCAGCAACCAGCATTTTCGCTACTGACTTACTCATATTTATTGTTAATTTTGTTGTTTCATACGTATTCATAGGGCTTATTGGTTTACTTACGCAGAGTAAAATACGAGTTTTTGTTACTAGACGGTTGAGAAGGAATACGTCAAGCGGGTAGGGAGTGCTGAACGAGAGCGGTGATGGAAGAGACAGAGAAACGGCGAAGTTATTGAAAAACAGCGAGGTGTAGGGGCATTAGGGATAAAGCGATACCAATCAATCTGAGTGGTATCGGTACAAGTTAAATGGTCAATTTATACTAGACTCAAATTAGTGACCTTTTTAAATGGAGTTTAGAATGAGAACTGTATTCTTGTTGATGCTTTGGCTTTGCTCGTTTTCGATTTTTGCAGCCTCAGAGTTAACGGTTTTCGACCACTCCGGGCAAAAGCATGGTTTTAGTAGAGAGCAACTCCTGTCACTTCCTCAAAAAGAAATTACTACCACCTTGCCTTGGGTCGAGGGTCTGACCGTTTATAGTGGTGTGACGTTACAAACGGTGCTTGAAAATATGGATCTACCGATATCATCACAAGTCACTTTCGTAGCATTGAATGACTATAAAATTGCGGTGCCCAAAGAAGATTTTGATACCTATGAACCCATCATTGCGATTAAAAAGAATGGGGAGTTTATGTCTGTGAGAGAGAAAGGCCCGTTTTGGTTGATTTACCCAATCTCTGCGAACCCTGAAACCAATACCCCTGATTTCCATGCCAAGATGATTTGGCAGATTCGTGATATTCACCTGTAGAGGCTAATTATGAAGAAGCTGTTGTCTATGGCTGCAATCAAAGTCGTTGTTTTGTCTTTGGCCGTGGTTGTTCTATCCGTCAATATCTACAGTGTCACTCGAATTAATGACATCAACAAGAGCTTTTCTAACCGCCAAAATGAGGCCACTTGGTTTGTTTTTCAACTCGTCAAAGAGTATGCAAACTTCTTGATGGTTAGCCATGCAAAGACGATTGATTATGATGAACTTTGGTTGGCATATGACATTACTTGGAGTCGTTTTGATATTCTGATCAACAGCACTGAATCGTCCAATTTTATTCGCTCAGCAAACTTTAAACCGTACTTTACCGCAGAGTTTGAAAAGTTTAAGTCGTTAGAATCCTCAATTAAGTTGGTGAATCAAGGCGCTTTGCCTAAGGAATCACTGCAGAAGAAAATTGATATTTGTTACAACACGCTGGTCGAATTTATTAACGAAAAGTTTCGACTTCAAAGCCCGGTTATTGAAGAAAACACCACAATGGTCGACAAGTTGGTGATGATGCATCAGATAAGCAGCGTATTTCTGGTGTTGCTACTGCTTGTGACAGGAGCGATTTTTTACGTCGACTTTGCAATCAAACGAAAACTTCATTCTACCGACTTCATTACTGGCTTTCGCAATCGAGTCTCGCTCATGCAGTTTGTTAAGAACAGCTATCCAACAAACGGTAATTTCGACCTTTACTTTGTAAGAATCAGAAACCTTAGTGAGATAAACCAAAAGTATGGACTTGAATATGGAGACTTGGTGGTGAGTTCAGCTGCTAAGTCCCTGACGGCAAAGGTACCGGAAAGTACTATCTCGTTTCGTAGTAGTGGCAGTCAGTTTCTATTCTTCATTCCTGAGCAATTGTACACAAGTGATGAGATACAGGAAAAATTCAATGACGTGCTTAAGGATTATATCTCTGCGGGGAATTTAGAATTGATGATTGACGCTGTAGTCAGGCATAAGAAGAACATCAGCTCTAAAGATATGATGGAGCTACTAACGACGATGCAGAGTTAATCCCCGCATCAGCGATAAGTTAGATCATTAGGTTTTGTTGACTGTACGCTCACCATTCTCCCGCTTCACTATCATGGCTTTTGCCATTCTTTATTTGCCTCCTCATTCAATGTGCAGCCAATAGAGAGCTCCTGCTCTGATGAAGATAGTTCTACTACTAGTTATAGCTATAGTGGCTTTCCGCGCTTGAATAGGAAGAGAGGCTTTGAGGTTTAGGTTTAGGTTTAGGTTTAAGGTTACTGCTTTTGAGTGAGTGCAACGATTCGCTCGTTAGATCTCGAACTGCTAACAGACTGCGGGTTTAAAATTGCTTGCGGGTTATGGTTTCGAACAAACTCGATGAATTCCAGATAAGTGAGTGGCTGACTGAAGAAGTAGCCTTGTATTAGGTTACAGTTGGCTTTTCTGAGGTAATGATACTGTTCTATCGACTCAACACCTTCTCCGACGACTAGCGTGTCACAAGAGTGGCCTAAGTTAACCATAGATTCGACCATCTTGCGGTCGGCCTTGTCGTCTACCATGTTATCGATAAAGCTCTTATCAATTTTGAGCTCATCCACAGGGTAGTGGAGAAGTTGGTTAAACGCTGTGTAGCCCGTACCAAAATCGTCAAGGGAGACCTTTAAACCTAAGCTTCTGAGGCTCTCGATAGTCTGCACCGTAAGCTTGGTACTTTTCACGTAACTGGTCTCGGTAATCTCTATAATAATGTTGCCAGGTGGCACTTGATAACGTTCGAGTACTTTACGGATGTTGTCGGCAAAATTACGGTTGTAGAGCTCCATCGCCGAGATATTAATTGACAGAGTGCCCTTGTATTTATGAAGTTCTGAAAGCTCTTTATAGCTTTTGATCGCGGTGCCAATGACCCACATGTCGAGCCTGGCAATAAGGTTACTCTTTTCTGCAACTGGGATAAATTCTTCTGGTCCCGCATCGATATCGAATAAGGCTGGGCAACGAATCAGGCACTCCGCGCCATCTATCTGAAGTGTCTTGGCGTTAAAAATAGGCATAAAGCGAAGTTCAAAGTTGTCACTTTCGCAGCACTCTAAGAGTCTTTTCTCTACAACGTCATGGCGTTCCAAGGTATGTAACAACTCTTCGCCATAAACAATACGACTTTCGCCATCACTATGAGACTTCGCATTAGCTAACATTTCATCGATGCATCGGTGCCAAATCTCATCGAACTTTGGCGTGTCGAGCGGTAAAACACCTGTTGCGAGTGATAATCGAAACCCATAGTAGTCAAGGAAGGTGGTGCCGGTCAGCGTATTGTTGATGTTCTCAATTTCTTCGTTTATCACTTGGTTCTTACCCATCTCCAAGATCGCGATAAACTGATTCCCTCCCAGTCTGGCTAAAGAGTAATCACTGCAACTAAAGCCCAAAGAGGCTTGTTGGTTTTGTAGTGTCTCTTTCAGTGCTTGAGCTAAGCTTATCAGTACATTATCACCAACTTTTGCCCCGTAGAGATCGTTAATTTTACGAAAATCGATGATGTCCCAACAAACCACATAGCAGTGTGGGCTCATCGAGCTTTTTAGTCGTACATCAAGGTGTCTGATGAAAGAGCGTCGGTTAGCTAGCTTGGTGAGTTGGTCGAATTCGGCTTCGAACTTCAACTCTGTTAATGAGTCTATGTACGCGTTCTTTAAACCATCAATTTCACTTTGCCCTGATGAGCGTTTGAAGTATCTAAGTTTGAGCCCGCCGATCGATATCTCTTGAAGTAAGTCTTTAAGCGGTCGCACGAGTTGGTAACGTACCACTAAATGTACGATCAACATGATCGTAAAGAGAGTACCAAAGCCACTTAACAAGGTTTGTTTAGTGATGATGGCTTTCTCATGGTTGAACTTTTGTTCTCGAATATTTACTTGCGCGATGAGATTTCGGCTGGTCATCTGCACATTGATATTATCTTGGGTTTGCTCAATTGATTTGATAACGAATTGGGTATTTCCGATGTTGGCAGCGTCAGAGGATGGCTCGATTAAGAACTGAATATTGTCATCGTCATTGTATTTGATTAATAAGCTAGAGAGTTGTATCAGAGGTCCGTCAGCAATCAAGATGTAGCGATTTAAACTGTTACTTGCACGTTTGTCTTGAGGAAGGAGGTAAGGGTCAATTGCTGCAACATACGAGTATCTGAGCTCTCCACTGATCGAGACATAAGAGAAGCCTTCGTAGGAGAGTTCCTTCTTGCTGATTAACGAGGTGTATATATCGAAGACTCTTTCGTAAATCTTGTCAGGGATCTTTAGCCCCTCGAAAGGATCGGCTCTGAGAGTCGAAAGCGTTAATTTGAACTTAGGGTCCACGATATAAACATTGCGTTGCCCAAATTGATTGACGTGATTCTGGCTTAATACTCGGAGTACTCGTTTTTCCAATAGCGATAGAGTCGTGTAGTCGCCAGGATTTTGAATGTAGCGGAGGAACTGCAACGAAGAACCGATATCTTTAACTAGTAAGGACAAGCCGAGCTGCTCGTATTCCGCCGCGACTAAAGCGGTGTTCACATCAGATTGCACCTTGTCCAAATACATGTGCTTAGCATGATTTGATGCGAAGTTGTACATCACGATTCCTGCTATCAGGAGCACAAATGTCAGCGTTGGTAAAAGTACAAAATAGAGTTTCTTCAATACTGGCATGAGTTATCTCAAACTGTCGACAATACGATTGCGAATTTGAATGCTACTCGGTTCTAACGGCTGATAAAGGTAGCTGCGATCTAATACTTCTTTATTCGGGAAAAGCTCGGGATCGTTTTGATACTCCTGAGAAGTGAGTGCTTTTGCTTTTGAACTTGGCGTTGCAAACCATGAATCCATTGCGTTTTGAGCGGCGATTTCGGGTTGCGATAAGAAGGAGAGAATCGTGGTTGCCTGTGGAGATCGCTCTCCGTTGTTAATTGCAGCCATACACTCTAACCATAAGGTTGTTCCTTCTAGAGGCACTGTGTAGGCCCAAGATGCCTCAGGTTCGGCATCATTAAGCACATAGCTGTCACCTGAGTATCCGTAGGCGAGGTCGATGTTGGCTAAGTGTTCGGGATGACGAATATAATCGACAACGTATTCATTACTTTCAAGGTGAGGCTTCTGTGCTTGTAGCGTTTTGTAAGCGACTCGAAGTTCTTGTTCGTTGTTGGTAAACGGCTCAAATTGATTCATCAGAAGCGCAGCACTCACCAAATCCGTAGGCTCATAATACATGCTGATTCGGCCGCTGGTTTTGGTTTCAGGGTCTAGAAGAGCGCCCCAAGACTTGGGAGTCTCAACTTTTCCGCTTCGGTATAAGATGCCGGATGTCCCCCAAGCGTAGGGGATTCCATATTCGCCACACCCATCCACCCATCTTGAGTCAAAGTTGCTTGAAAGGGATTGCTGCAAGTCGCTCAGGTTGTGGAATAAGTTCTGTTTAGCCAGCGCTTTCAGTTTCATACTTTCAATGACAACCAATTCAAACGCACCTCGTCGTTCACTCAATAGCACTTCATCACGAATGGACTCGTCAGAAAAATATTGCTGCTTTAGTGAGATGCCGTAGGTATCACTCAACTGGGTAACGACGCTGTCAGATAAAAATTCATCCCAATTGTAGAGATAAATATCATGCTGCTGGCCAAATACAGGGCTAGCCAAAAAGGATGTTGACGCAAGTATTGATACGCAAAACGCTTTCACTGACGGATTCCCTTTCGTACGTGATAACTAAATCGTAGCCCAAAATTTGCGACATGATTCAAATTTAGGCACTTAATTTAACTTCAACTTCATGCATTTCATGCAAATAGCAACTTGCTACTCCAACTTGATACCGAACCTTTATCGTGTGAGGCAAGGATGACTCCGTCGTATCGTATTCAACACAAGTACGTATTCCAGTTTATTGTCCGTGAATGGATTATTTAAATTAATATTCATCATAACATCCATTCTTACAAGTTATTATGCAAATATTAAGCATTAAATAATGATGCGGTGATTACCTTTTTCGGGTTCTCGCTCGTATTAATCGTCGTTATTCCTTTGTTTTGCCATCGCGATTTACTCTTATGTTCAATGTTCTTTTATCCCTAAAAACACTTCTATAACGTTTTGTTTATCATTTGTTTCGTTTCTCAATAAGTATCGATAAAGTTGTTGCTAAAGACTTGTAGCACAAGGTGATTGTGCTTATTGTGGGCAGCAATATCTAGGTTATGTCCCAACGAGCCATGATTGCCGGTTTGGGAAATGTTGTGCATTTAGGAGCCATTGTGGATTTAGAGATATATCAAGTAGATTCGTTTACAACTCAAGCGTTTAAAGGGAACCCTGCCGGGGTCTGTATCTCCAAAGAGCCGTTGGATGAGTCGTTAATGTTTTCAATCGCTGAAGAGATGGCGGTATCTGAAACGGCTTTTCTCGCGCTTAACACTATGACGCTTAAATGGTTCACTCCCGAAGTCGAAGTGAAGCTGTGTGGACATGGCACACTGGCAACGGTTCATGTGATGAAAGAACAAGGATTGCTTGGGACAGGTGATAAGGTCGCGTTTAACACCTTATCTGGGGAATTATCTGCCGCCGTTTGTGAATCGTCTATCGAGCTTGATTTTCCTAGTACACAGCTATCATTGCGTTCTGAACCCAATCTCACGCTGCTTGAACACCTAGGTTTAGATCCGCATCAAGTAGTTTCATTCAGAGAATTTGACTCTAAGCAGTTAATCGAAGTTTCCAACGAACAAGTGTTATTGGAGCTTTCACCAAACTTTGATGCGTTAAAAGGTATTCAAGGGCGAGGTGTAGTGGTGACAGCATTGGCAGCAAATACGGAACTTGATTTTGTTTCTCGCTACTTTGCACC
Source organism: Vibrio sp. 10N.222.49.C12 (assembly GCF_041475025.1). Classification (NCBI taxonomy): domain Bacteria; kingdom Pseudomonadati; phylum Pseudomonadota; class Gammaproteobacteria; order Vibrionales; family Vibrionaceae; genus Vibrio; species Vibrio sp. 10N.222.49.C12. Next base: position 17,552 of record NZ_JBFRVF010000013.1, read on the forward strand.
TTGGGTTGGGGTTAATGAAGATCCTGTGACTGGCTCGGCACATTGCGCATTGACGCAACACTGGGCAGAAAAGCTCAACAAAAGCAGTTTCAGTGCTTATCAGGCGTCTCGTCGTGGTGGCTATATGTCGACTGAATTATTGGCTAATGGGCGAATAAAGTTAATCGGCTCTGCGACCACTGTGATTAGTGGTGTGTTGAAGCTTTAGATTTTTATAGAAGCTTTAGAGCGCTGTTTGCTCTGTTTTGTTGTAACCGCCTAGTATGTTTTATTCGATTATTCACCGTGAAAGAAGCGGCTAGGGCGGAATGTTATTATTGAAGGAATCACCGTGTCTGCCTTTTATCTTTCCCAAGTATTAGTCGCGATAGCCATTTGTTTTGATCTTCTGTCATTCCAATTCAAGGAAAGGAAGAAAATCGTCACTTGTCTGTTCTTTGCTGGCGTTCTTATTTCGAGTCACTTTATCCTTCTTGAACAATGGACAGCGGCGAGCTTAATGACGATTGCCACGATTCGCTATTTGACGAGCGTATTTTCTACCTCGTCTAAGTTTAAATATTTGTTTTCTTCGATGTCGGTGGTCGCAACCGCAGTGACTTACTCAGGGCTGACCAGCATATTGAGTTGCTTTGCCTCCGTATTTCAGACCTTTGCAGCCTTCAATAAAGATGACCGTCGATTAAGAGAATTGATGATCATCGGAACCAGCTTTTGGTTGGTTCACAATTATTTAGTTGGTTCGCCAACAGCGGTTGTTATGGAGGCGCTGTTTATCTGCAGTAACTTGGTGGGCTATTACCGTTTTTACTTCAAAAAGAGTGCCGCTGCTTAGGTTTACAGTACAGCTAAGGCCCAAGTTGTTAATCAATTCAATGCTAGCTAGGAGAGCTTGATGCCAAACATTTACAATGATGTTCCTTCATCAATACCCAATGAAATATTCAATGACCTGATTGCCAACGACAACATTCGAATCGAAAGAATACTCTCATATGGTCACAGTTCTCCTGAAGAGGGTTGGTACGATCAAGATGAGCATGAGTGGGTGATGGTGATCGATGGGCAAGGGGTGATTGAGTTTGAAGATGGTCGCATTGTTACCTTGTCTAAAGGGGATTATCTCAATATTTCCGCAGGTGAAAAACACAAGGTGCTGAGGACGGATAAAGATGCGGTGACGATCTGGCTCGCTGTGTTTTATCGTTGATATCTTGCTCTAAAGCTGAGGCTGTTAGGTTATAAAGCTTGCTGATTCAGCTGTTTATTTTCACCTCAGAAAGGACTTAAGACAAAAAGGAGTATGTTGTGATTAGAATTCGAAACTATCAAGCGAATGATGACAAAGCACTGTGGGAGATCTTCTTTCATACCGTACGTAACGTGAATGTTCGAGATTATTCTCAACAGCAAGTCGAAGCTTGGGCACCCAGTAGCTTTGACTTTGCGTTATGGCAAAAGCGTATGAATGGGTTACAACCCTTTGTGGCTGAACTCGATGGTTGCGTAGTTGGCTATACTGACCTGCAACCAAGTGGCTTGATTGATCACTTTTTCTGTCACCACGAATATCAAGGGAAGGGGGTAGGGAAAGCGTTGATGGAACATGTTTTCACTGTGGGTCGAGTTCGTGGTATATCGAGATATTTCTCTGAAGTAAGTATTACCGCAAGGCCTTTTTATGAGCACCTTGGCTTTAAGGTAGTAAATGAACAGGAAGTCGAAATGCGTGGTGTAAAGCTGACCAATTACGTGATGGAAAAGGTAGTTGAAGATAGAAAAGTCAGTTGAATAGGCGGGCTAGTGTTCGTAGGGATACAGAAACCGAGTTTGAAATATTAATGAACCTTTTTAAGGATAACTTTGCCTGATCTATTGATATTGTCGATGAGTTCAAATTGTGTGCAAGATAATTTGTCTAATCTAAACATTGAATGAATACAAGGAGTGTTGTTCATGAGTCATGTGAGTAGATCTAAACTATATACATTGGTGTCGATGTTGTCCTTCGCTGTTGGCGTTCTTGCCTTAGATGCTGGGGTGTCGGGGTTATTTCCTCTCTTTGTTGTCGTCATCTCATTCTTTTCATTTGTCATCAACTCGTTTCTTTGTTTGTTCGGAGGTAAACGCGAAGATGGCTTTGATGCCTATCAAAAAGCAAATCAGACTCGGTCTGAAGCACTGGTCAAAGGCTTAGAAGACTCGAGCAAATAAACCTATGCCTTCAGGCGAACGGTAATCTCATTTTTGACACAGTTTTCACCTGCTTTTTGTTCTCTTATTCAAGAAAAATCATCTCTTTAGAGATAATATTCACTTCAACTAATATCAGTGAAGGAAGTAAAGTGGGTATTGAAGCTTTAGCGTTTGTGATGGACGCATTAATCACCGCATGTTGTATGTACATCGCCTCTAAAATGTCTTTCGTGGTCGCAGATTTTAAATCCCTTCTTACTATTGCTGTTATCGTTGCTCTGGTGTCATTGATTCCAACAGTAGGTTGGGTGTTAGGGTTGATTCTGTTTGTGTTCCTACTCGGGAAAGCGACGCACTCTAGTATTGGTGACTGCATCTGGGTAGTGGTCTTCACGAAGGTGGTATCGATGGCGGCCTTTCTGATATTCGGGCGCTTGTTTATGTAATCCGGGTTCTTGCTTATATAAAGGCAGGTTCGGCTAGTTTGATACCGATCTTAACTTGGTATTTAAACGTCAAAAGGGTGTGAGCCTGTCACACCCTCTAAGAACCTTTGATTTGTGTTCATCTTTATTATTTAGGCAGTAATACAGCATCAATCACATGGATAACACCATTACTTGCTTCAACATCTGCCATCACGACCTGCGCTTTGTTGACCATCACGTTGCCGTGATCAATTCCTACCATTACCGCTTCACCTTGCACTGTTACGGCACTATCGAGTTTCATCACTTCAGACGCCATTATTTTCCCTGGCACCACATGATAGGTCAGTACTGCAATCAGCTTGTCTTTGTTTTCTGGCTTCAACAGCATATCAACCGTTCCTTCTGGTAGCGCAGCGAACGCTTCATCCGTTGGCGCAAACACTGTGAAGGGACCGTCACCTTTCAATGTTTCAACTAAGCCTGCCGCTTTTACCGCTGCTACCAAGGTGTTGAAAGAGCCGTTTTCAGCCGCCACGTCAACGATGTCTTTCTTCATTCCGTGGTGATCAGCGTGAGCAAAAGCCGTAAAAAAAAGCGTCGCAACTAGCACTGACATGGTTTTGATTAATTTATTAAACATATTGTCTTCCTTTGAGTTTTGTCCGTTATTTTCGAGAGGTATTACGAAAGCCCAATCGTGATAGATCAATTTGTTGTGTCTTTGAGTGAATGGTTAGCGATATCGACAGCGTCAAGCGAATAGACTTATATTGTTAAATGCTTGTTATAATTCCATTTTGATGCTTATAGTTATTTGATGCTTATAGTTATTTGATGCTTATAGTTATTTGGTGATTATTCAAGTAATGGATGTGAATATGAGGTTTGTTTTACCAGTAGTCTTTTCTGCATTGGCTTCAATGCCTGCATACAGTGGCCTTGCTCCAAGTGAAGGCTTCAGCGGTAACTTCAGTGTATTGGCCGGTTTCTACTCTGACAGTAGTAATTTGAGTACTGAACAAGATTCGAATCAAGCCACCAACACCCAGGAAGGGGAGAGTGAAAACCAAGGGCTACTCGGCTTTTTGGGTACTGTTCAATATACTTTTGGCGAATCGCTGACTCACCAAGTGTATGCGGGTACGACACGAGAGGATATTGCAACAGGTACCATTGCGTTTGAGATCGGTTATCGATATCAACTTTCTGGTGGCACCATATTGGATTTTTCTGTTATTCCTACGCTTATCTCGGGTAAGGCTTGGACGGATCCGTATGCTGTTGGCGTTAATCGAAATGAAACGGATGTGAAAGGTAATGTAGGACGACTGCAGCTCACTAATATCGGTGGAACTGGTTTTCGAACGGATCTCGCATTTGGGCAATCAGATGTTGATGAAGAGCTATCTGGTAGCCAAGGCTTATCTCCGGAAGATACTGTGCTGCTGGATAGGGAAAGAACCTATGTGTACGCCAAAGCAGGATACCGCTTTATATTACCAAACCACGCAGGTCTATTTGTTCCTTCAATGGTGTATTTCCACTCAGACGCAGAAGGAGGAGCACTCAGCTTCGATAGTTATGGTATTGAATTAAACTACGCGAAGAGAATCGGTCGTCATGGTTTTGTTGTCACCCTAGATGCAAGTGATCGTGAATATGATGAGTCGAATCCAATTTACGGGCAAGTACGTGAAGAGAATGAATTCGGTGCATTCTTAGCTTATGAGTTTGGTGGTTTGATGGGCTATAAAGATTGGGCGTTCATTACTTTACTGGGTTTAAGAAGCATAGATTCTAATATCGATTTCTATAACTCCGAGCAAGTATTAGCGAGTGTGGGTGTGGATTATAAATTCTGATATTCACACTATTTTAAAAATACTCATCAAAGCCGAAGTTTAAGTTCAGTCTTACTATTTGTTTAATTATTTCGGGCACTTACACCTTTAAAGGTTGTAGGTTCCCGTTGCTATCCGTAATATGAAAATTAGCTTATGGATAGAAATAATAGGATAAGGAAGCGCTTTGGAAATACAAATTAGACATTTAGAAGCAACGGATAGCCAAGATATTTTCGATATTTATCGCCGCCCTTCAGTTTCAGAAAACACCTCACAAAAGCCTTATCTTAGTTCTGAACAAGTGGAGCGACTGTTTGGTCATTCAGACCATTTCACTCTGGTTGCGGAAGTCTCCGGCAAAGTAGTGGGTCACATTACTTTATTCATGACCACCAAGGTAAGAGACAGGCACTGCGCTGGTCTTGGTATTGCTATTCACCCGGATATGCATGGTAAAGGGGTCGGTAAGGCGTTAATGCAAGAAGCGATCAATCAGGCGGATAACTGGCTTAATCTCGTGCGTCTTGAGTTAGAGGTTCATGCCGCTAACCACGCCGCTATTGCTTTGTATGAACGTGTAGGCTTTCAGTTAGAAGGCACAAAAAGACTCAGTACGTTCAAAGCGGGTAAGTACATCGATATGTTGCTTATGTCGAGAATACGACCAGATTACCGTTGAGATCGAACCAAACAGGTTCCTGCTTTAGAAATCGGTTAATGAGCAATTGATTAGTGAAATTCCCATTAAACTCTGTATAGTAGCAACCGTTTGCTTCGTATAACCCCAATGATATGGTTTGGGGGTCTCTACCAGCTCCCACAAAGTGCTGATTACGAAGGGTTTAGATCACAATTGTGTTCTTACTCTTTGTAATGGCGTTCAAGAAAACCTCCTGTCTATTATTCAGAGTAAGTGCACACCTAAAATCCATAGTAGGTGAAATATGAACGCATTTATTCAAGGGCCCCCAAAAGTAGAGTTGCATTTACACATTGAAGGTTCGCTCGAACCTGAGTTACTTTTCCAGCTTGCTCAACGCAATGGCATTGAGCTGCCTTATTCATCCCCAGAGCAACTAAGACGCGCATACGAATTTGATGATTTACAGTCATTTCTGGATATCTATTATCAAGGTGCTGATGCACTGCGCACAGAACAGGATTTCTACGACTTAACATGGGCTTATCTAGAACGCTGTAAAGCCTACAATGTTATCCATACTGAGATTTTCTTTGATCCTCAGACACATACCGATCGTGGCATTGCATTCGACACCGCTATTAACGGCATTCATCGTGCGCTTGAACAGGGTCATAAAGAGTTGGGCATTACCTCTCAAATCATCGCATGTTTTCTGCGCCATTTATCTGAAGAGAGCGCCATTCAAACGTTCGCAGAGGTATTGAAGCATCAAGATAAGATCGTCGGGGTTGGACTGGACTCTTCTGAATTAGGACACCCACCAGAGAAGTTCAAGCGTGTATTCCAACAAGCAAAACAAGCGGGCTTCTTGACGGTGGCGCATGCAGGAGAAGAAGGGCCGGCTCAAAACATTGTCGATGCGATTGAAATGCTCAGCGTGAGTCGAGTGGATCATGGTGTCCAGTGCATGACAGACGAAGCTCTAATCGAAGAGCTGATTGAAACCAAAATGCCACTGACGGTGTGCCCACTGTCGAATATTAAATTGCGTGTATTCGATGTGATGGAAGACCACAACATTGTCGAACTGCTCAGAAAGGGTGTGGCTGTAACGATTAACTCGGATGACCCTGCTTATTTTGGTGGTTACATGTCGGATAACTTTAATGCGGTGAGCCAAGCTCATGAGATGACGCATCAGGAGTTAGCGCTGTTTAGTTTGAATGCGATAGACGCGAGCTTTATTGAAGCGCCATTGAAGCAGCAATATCGAGAGCTTGTTCAAGGTTACTTAGCTAAAGCTGATTTTGACCAGAATTTCTAGCCGCTGTGCCCATTTACTAGCAGCTGAGTATAAAGCGCTAGGATGGCCAACTAAAGTGGATGGTAAAGTGTTATCGACTGAGTCTGCTTAATCTCTATAAGCCTAAATCATCTAGATGAAGACAAAAAAGAAGCTGGCAGTTTGCCAGCTTCTTTCATTTTTAAATTAAGCTCATTGAGCTACTTGTTCACGTAGTCTTTGAATTTCTGCTTGGTTTCAGCATCCGCTTTTTCGTACCAGAAATAGAGCATCTCTTCAGCTGTATTTGCTGCATTTCCGTCAATCTTTGCTGGAAGCGTTACCGGTTGTGCGACAGCAGCTGCTACGCCCGCGCTAGCACCTACTGTAAGTGCAGCGATGCCGCCTTTCTGGTTGTACTCCTTCGCTTCTTGTGGGTACTTACGACCAATCTGCATGCCATCTTTGATAAGTTTGTCTTGCTTAACACTGATTGCATTTTGGTTTTTATCAACCAGTTTCCAATCTAAGTTTTGAAGGCCTTTTTTCGCTTCGTTGGTGTTACGGAACTTAGGCATGTCAAACGTCAATGCTGTGTCTGTCGCATCAAAAGTAGCAATAATGGTATCGCTATCGACAAACTCTCGGTCGTTACCTTGGCTGAAAGCCAGTTGATATTTGAAAACGATTTGGTTTACGCCATCTGGAACGGTGATCGTTTTGCTCGAAGAGAAGAAACCACCGTCGAGATCAGGTTTAGCCTCATTAACAGCTAAGACTTCGACTAAAGCATCTGCGCTAGAAGGAACTTCAATTGTTACGTCAGCTAACACTTGTGGCGCTGCGATAATTGTCGAAAGCAGCGCAATGGATTGTAATGTTTTCATAGTCATACAGTTATTTAGGTGAGTTGTTCTACACTCGCATGCATAAAGCAGTATTTCAAGCTGCCTTGTCTCGATTTTGAAAAATTCACCGAAACTTAACCAAAGCCTAGTTTTTGAACGTGTCGATTGTATGGTTTCTGTGCGAGTGAGGGCGTGATCTTGAACTTTCCTCTGTCACGTCATCATCGACGTCCAGTGAGGCTTGAGGAGAAGGTAAAGAGATATAAATAGGAATAATTGCCGCCACCCAAATGGCATAGATGGTAATGATTCGGTTGAAGGCGACAAACCAGGTTTCGCTGCCGCTACCAGATAAGTAGTAACCCAATAAGGTAAGTAAGGTGCAGCCAATAGCCCACATCACGGCTGATAGTGGATCTTTCGTTGTGGCTGCGAGCAAGACTATCGTTATGTAGGGCACGGCCATGGCAATGCCCAAAGGAACATGACAGTCGACCACAAAAATGATTGTGGCACCGAGTGCTAAGAATAAATGTGGCCAGTGCTAGGTAAATTTACATTCCATATCATATGACACCTTCTTTTACCCCGTTTTTCGTTGCTGATGGAGTTTGTGTATTAATCGTGTTGCTTGATGGCTGTTGACTATCAAGCGATTGATGAGTTGCTGAAGTAATTCAGCCTCGGGCATGATGTGCTTCTCCGTTACCTTCTCAGCTTCGGTTGCGAGCTCGAATACTTCACTCATTTCATACCTTGATGCAATCGCTTTAACCGCCTTTAATGTTCTGGATAGATCATCTTGCTTGGCATCCGAAAATAGCTCTATCAACTCATCGATTTCGTTTTCTAGCTCATCAACGAGAGAAGTTAAGCATTTGAGCTTTTCGTCTGATTTAAGCTCATCGTTAGCTAACAATTGGCTACGCGACAGTTCTTCCTCTGTGAGTGGCAATTTGTTCTTAGGGTGACGCGTTAACATCGTGATGTTACTTTTTTCCTTGTTTGGAAGATTGTGTGTGTTAACGGAGTGATGGCGGTTGACCTCAAACTGTTGGTGAAACTCGTTGATGGCGTTTTGTAAGCTGTTTTTCTGTAACGGTTTGGTGAGTACAAAGTCTGCGCCTGATTCGATGAATTCATCGTGGGCCTCTTTGAATACATCGGCGGTACATGCAAAAACAACCGTAGTCAGCTTGAGTTCGCCACGGATTTTTTGAATCGCTTCAATACCGCTCATGTTGGGCATATGGTTGTCCATTATGATCAGGTCATATTGGTTTGACGCCAACTTATCTAAGGCCTGTAAACCGTCGTAGGCATTCTCAACCGTTAAGTTTATCGACTCACAGAACTTCCTAATCACCATTGCGTTGATCTTGTTATCTTCGACTAACAATACTGAGAAGTCATCGAGAGTCTCATTGGTTTTGGTTGGCGTTTGGTCGATGACTTGTTCTTCAAGCTCATGCATTTCTAACGGCAAAGAGATCTTAAATTGAGTGCCCAAACCAAGCTGGCTGGAAACCTTAATTGTTCCGCCCATCAGTTCGACTAACTGCTGAACAATGGAAAGCCCTAACCCTGTGCCACCAAACTTACGGGTTGTTGAAAGCTCAGCTTGTTCAAAGGCGGTAAATATATGGTCGATCTTGTCTTCTGCTATACCAATACCCGTATCCGTCACTAAAATATTCACGCTTGGTGGAGTAGTAGGGGCTATCAAGAATTCTACTTCGACCTTTCCTGACTCAGTAAATTTGACTGCATTGCCTGCTAAGTTAAATAAGATCTGACGTGTACGTGCAGAGTCACCAATCAACTGAATATTGGTAGGAATGTTATCTTTAATGATAAAAGCGAGGCCTTTGTCTTCTGCAAGAGGTGTCAATGTTTTATCAAGGTGTGTCACGACGTCGGTGACAGAGAACGGGCTGTATTCCAACTCCATCTTGCCTTGCTCCACCTTAGAAAAATCAAGAATGTCATTCAATATGGTGACGAGATGCTGACCAGAGTCAATGATGATTTGGGCGTGTTTACGAGTATTCTCGCTGTGTGAATCCTCCTTGATTATCTGAGCGATGCCTAATACGCCATTCATTGGGGTGCGTAACTCGTGGCTCATGGTAGCGAGAAAGAGAGATTTTGCTTCGCTGGCTTTTTCTGCTTTGTCTGCGGCTTCTTGATAGGAGAGGTTGTTTCTTTTGAGTTCGAAGACTCGAAAAATAAACATGGTGAATGAGAACGCTAAAGTCAGCAACGCCAAAACGATAATAAGCTTAACGATGATACTTCTAAGTTGGTCTTGCAGATCGGTAAACTCATGCTCAATATGTTCAATATACTCCATGCTGTGTGCTGAAAGTACTTGAGATAACAGCTGACTTTGTTGTTGGTTGAGTTCGGTAAACGTTTTATAAAGGTTCGCCAGCTCGGAGTTAACACCTGAATGGTTAATTTCGATTCCCCCAACCAACACACTCGCAAGAAGCGCGCTTTGAATGTCGATATTTGCGTTGTTTATCTCAGCATCAGTTGAGTTGCTCTCTGTGAGTTGTAGAGTCAAAGATTGCAAAATAAACTGACGAGCCACACTAAGTCCTACTAGGTTGTCTAGCGTATCTAAGTTCGACATTGAAGCATCGTAAAAGCGATCCAATAATTGCGCTGTCGGTAAGTGTTTAAAGAACGTAGAGTGAATATTCTCGCTTTGATAACTTTCTCTGAGTAGTTGCAACTCTCTTTCTAAAGCAACCAAATCTGCAGACATTTGATAAGGGTTGGAAATACCCGCAAGCGCTGCATTGGTGATATGATCACGCATTTCTAATACTTCATGGCCTAACTGCCGAATAGGCACTCCATATTCGGTGACCTTTTCATGCTCGGAGTAGGTCAGCATAATAAAGCTAATTAAGCCGATGAAAAGCGATACAAACAGTAGAAATATGAGTCTGATCTTATTCATTTTCAAACTCCATTAACATTTGAGGACGGTTACCGGTTAGGGATTCGAGGAAGACTTTAATATCGTTTATGGTCTGTTTTTCAAACGTTTTACCGAGTTGGCTTTCCCCCATTATTTTGATCGCTTCTTCGAGTGTGGCTGTTTGCCCGTCATGAAAATAGGGTGCAGTGATCGCCACGTTTCTTAAGCTCGCAACACGAAATAAATCCTTATCTTGTGGTTTAGCGGTAAACATAAAACGACCTTGGTCTTCACTTCGCTCGGCTCCTGTTTTCGATAACCCAAAGTAACCAAATCGCATCACCATGCCTCCACCAATGTTGGTACCTTGGTGGCAACGAATACAGCCTTCTTCTTGAAAAGTTTCCCAACCTCGTTTGGCGGTTTCAGAAAGTGCTGCGCTGTCACCTTGTAAATACAGGTCGAAAGGGGCATTGGGTGTGGTCAAACCCTGCATAAATTCAATAAGAGCAGCCTTAATTGAAGCTTCGTCAATGGGCGTTGATTGTTCTTGGAATAAGTCGATGTAAGTTTTCGATTGAGACACATAATCCGTAATATGTTGCCAGTTTGAATCCATTTCATCGACGTTGTGCACTGGGCCATCAATTTGATCGCCGAGGTTGTTTACTCGACCATCCCAGAAGAACCGATAGTTAAAGACTGCGTTAAAAACGGTGAGTGAATTTCTCATCCCTGCGCCGTTTACGCCAATCGAAACTGGAATTACCTCTGCGCCGTTGGTTTGCAGGCTATGACAACTTTCACAGCTCACACTGCGGTTAGAAGAAAGGTTCGGGTCTTTAAATAGCACCCAACCAATTTTGGCCAGCTCATGATTTATCTCGGGAGAGTTTGGAATCGGAGATATGGGTTGGCTTGAAGCGACGGTTTTATGTGCGTGCTTTTCTTCGGAATGGGCGGAGTGCCCTGAAGAGTGAGAGTCATCATGATTGCTTTCATGGGCGTGATTTTTTTTGTGTTCGAACGAGGTGTGCATTTTTGAAGAGGCCGCGTCATAAACTAGCAAAGCGACTGAAACGACAATGACAATGATGCTTATTCCTGCTAAATATGGCGTTTTCATAACATTAGTCCATCTAGTTTGACAATTATGGCAACTCAGAATCCTTCTGATATCACCTTCATTTTACTTTCCAATGATAGGTGTTATTTATAAAGCTAGTTGCGCATATGTGATGTTGCAAGACAAGTGGTAGGAAATTAAATCGCTTAGGCGGTTATCTAGCGGGGATTGATAGGGAGGTCTAGTCAGAATTGAATGAAGCTCTTTCAAATGAAATCAAGCCGAATGGCGTTAAACGAAGAAAGCCGTGGTAACTCAAGTGAGTTATCACGGCTTTCGTACTCGATTATGTACTTACTATAAATCTTAGTTAAATACACATCTATACAGTTTGCATCGCCTAGATAGGCTTATTTAGCTTGCGCTGCTGCCGCTTCTAGTTGCTTAAGTTTACCTTGAAGCATGTATGCATTCTGGTTGAAGTTACCTGGGTTCAGTACTTGGCTATTCTGCATAGGGTAATCTGGTAGCGTCGTCATAAACTCTTGAACCTGATTTCCTACTGGAACGAATAGCCACATGTTGTCAGCCATCCAACGCAGGTACATGCCAGACTCGTGTGGTGCTTTTTCGAATGGGTCTGCACGTAGGTGAACGACTTGAGGCCAGTTTGGTTGGAAACGTACTGCATCTGTGATGTTACCGTCCATTACAGCGAACGAAATCTTGAAGTCATTCCAACGTACCGCGTTTAACTCAGCGTTAGCAGAGAAGTAAAGCATGCTATCACGAGGGCCTTTCTCTTCTTTACCTTGGAAGTAAGGCAGGAAGTTGTAACCATCTAGGTGTACACGCCAGTTTTTACCGTTGTAAGTCGCACCTTTATCAGAAGCCAGCTTCTCAACCACTTTATCATCACCAGCTGCTGCTAGTAGAGTCGGAATCCAGTCTTGGTGACTCATGATATCGTTGATCTTAGTTCCCGGCTTGATTGTACCAGGCCAGCGAACTAGCTGAGGAACACGCATACCGCCTTCGTAAGTTGTACCTTTCTCACCGTGGAAGTAAGTCGCACCGCCATCAGGCCAAGATACGGTTTCTGCACCGTTATCAGTAGAGTAGATGACGATGGTGTTGTCTGCGATCTTAAGCTCATCAAGCTTGTCTAGTAGGATACCTACTTGGTCATCGTGCTCTAACATGCCGTCAGCGTAAATGCTGATACCCGATGCGCCTTGGTATTTTTCTTGTAGACGAGTCCACACGTGCATACGTGTTGTGTTGTGCCAAATGAAGAATGGTTTGTCCGCTTTCACTGCTTTTTCCATGAAGGCTAGAGATTCTTCTAGGAACTCTTCATCCGCGTGCTCCATACGTTTACGCGTCATAGGACCAGTATCTTCAATCTTACCGTCAGAAGTTGATTTGATTACACCACGAGGCCCAAAGTTCTTACGGAACTCAGGATCTTTAGGGTAGTAGTATGTTTCTGGCTCTTCTTCTGCATTCAGGTGGTATAGGTTACCGAAGAACTGGTCAAAACCGTGGTTCGTTGGAAGGTGTTTATCTTGGTCACCCATGTGGTTCTTACCGAACTGAGCAGTCATGTAGCCCTGTTCTTTAAGAAGGTCTGCGATAGTTGGAGCCCAATCTGGGATACCGTGATCAGAGCCTGGCATACCGATAGTTAATAGACCTGTACGGAAAGGTTCTTGACCCGTTAGGAATGCAGCACGACCAGCAGTACACGATTGTTGACCGTAGTGGTCAGTAAATAGTGCGCCTTCGTTAGCTATACGGTCGATGTTAGGTGTTTCGTAACCCATCATACCGTTGTTGTATGCACTGATGTTGAATACACCAATGTCATCACCCCAGATAGCAAGAATGTTTGGTTTTTCTGCTGCCGTTGCCGCTGAAGAAGCTGCTAATAAGCCAACACCTAATGCTAGTTTATTAATTTTAGTACCCATAAGGACTCCGATTCACTTTAAAGATTAATGCGTTAGAGCAACACATCGATGAACAAATGTTATTCCCAAAATTCCGCTTCGTCCTTTTATAGTGCTTATAACCAATCGTTATGATGCTCAGTTAACCCATTGATCAATATCATTTTTAGTGGGTTGAATGAATAAGTCCTTAGTTTGTATGTGTGATCCTTATCATGTTTGTTGGCGTTAACCTTATCGATGATTCCGGTGTCCATATCTCAATAAAAATGACAAATAGATTAATAGTTTAGCGAATCTCGCGATCGTTCAAAAAATGGACTATACGTTGTAGGGCAGGATGCAAATAACTTACGAAGAGGTTTCTATGACAGCGAAATATGGCGCTAAACGTCGATTAGCGATTTTGGGTACAGCAATGATGGCCGCGTCTAGCGCCACTTTTGCGGCAGAAAAGCCAAATATATTGGTCATTTGGGGGGACGATATTGGTCAATCCAATGTGAGTGCATACACCTTCGGTCTCATGGGTTACAAAACCCCGAATATTGATAGCATCGCGAAAGAAGGGATGATGTTTACGGACTATTACGCAGAGCAATCTTGTACTGCGGGTCGCTCTACCTTTATCACGGGACAAAGTGTATTACGAACGGGTTTGAGTAAAGTAGGTTTGCCGGGCGCAGACATTGGCTTACAAGCAGAAGACGCGACAATCGCAGAAATGCTGAAACCTATGGGTTACATGACAGGTCAATTTGGTAAAAACCACCTTGGCGATAAAGATGAATTTCTTCCAACAGCGCACGGGTTTGACGAATTTTTTGGCAACCTTTATCACCTAAATGCTGAAGAAGAACCAGAAAATGAAGATTACCCAACCGACCCAGAGTTTCGTAAGAAGTTTGGCCCGCGTGGTGTTATCAAATCATTTGCTGACGGCAAGATTGAAGATACGGGCCCATTAACACGTAAGCGTATGGAAACCGTTGACGAAGAAACGCTCGATGCCGCGCTTGATTTTATGGATCGCGCAGTGAAAGCCGACAAGCCATTCTTCGTTTGGTGGAACGCAACGCGCATGCACTTTAGAACGCATGTGCAACCAGACAGCAAAGGTGTAACCGGCATCAGCAATTACGCCGACGGTATGGTTGAGCACGATCGCCACGTTGGTCAGTTACTGAAACAAGTTGACGAATTGGGTATTAAAGACAATACGATTGTTTTCTACTCAACGGATAATGGTCCACACATGAACTCTTGGCCTGATGCGGGCACAACCCCGTTCCGTGGTGAGAAAAACACCAACTGGGAAGGCGCATACCGTGTACCAGCAATGGTTCGTTGGCCTGGTAAGATTGAACCGGGCAGTGTCTCTAACGAAATTATGCATCACATGGACTGGATGCCAACCTTCGTAGCAGCCGCAGGTGATGATCAAATCAAAGAGAAACTGCTGAAAGGCCATACTGCAGGTGATAAAACGTTTAAGCTTCACCTAGATGGTTATAACTTTCTTCCTTATCTAACGGGTGAAGAAGAAAAAGGTCGTCGTTCGGAGATCTTCTACTTTACCGATGATGGTGATTTAGCAGCACTTCGTTATAACCAATGGAAAGCGGTGTTCATGGAGCAACGAGCAACGGGTACGATGCAAATCTGGGCTGAACCGTTCGTGACGTTACGCCTTCCTAAGCTGTTTAACCTTCGTATGGACCCATACGAAAACGCAGATATTACCTCGAACACATATTACGACTGGTTGTTAGACCACGCTTATATGTTCGTTCCTGCTCAAGCGTATGTGGGCAAATTCTTAGAAACATTTGCTGAATACCCACCACGCCAAAAAGCAGCAAGCTTTAGCTTGGATCAGGTTATGGAAAAACTTCAAGAGAACCATAACAAGTAAGCTTTGGTTTATTGAAACTGATAGCTTAATGAAACTGAAAACACAAAGAGCTCTTAAGAGCTCTTTTTTTTGCGCATATCGATGAGTAAATACCAGTCGTGAATATGAATCACAACTATCGTGCTCGCTGCCACTAAATAATTGTAAATTCATTGTTTTTGCGTCTACCTTATTAAGCATAAGGATGTATAAAAACAAGGAATGTTATGTCTGCATGGTTGTGCTCACTGGTAAACGGATTGAAACACCAGCGAGTCGCAGTATTATCCGCAATCTTGTCTTCACTGATGTTGTCGCTGTTCAGTCTGAACGCCTATGCCAACGAGCAAGACCCTAATATCAACTCTGATATTTCAAAGGCCAACTCTGTAGCTTCGCACGTTAGCTCTCATGCTTTACCTATCGGCTCTAAAGCCACGTATGTCGGTTCGGAAGCGTGTGTTGATTGTCATAGTGCAGAAGTCGAAGCGTGGGAGGGCTCTCATCATGATATGGCGATGAAGCACGCTACAGACGAATCTGTATTAGGTGATTTCAACGATCAAACGGTCACTCATGACGGAAAACCCAACCGATTTTTCCGCAAGGGCGAAGAGTTCTGGGTCAATATTGAAGGGCAATACGGCCACTTTAAAGATTACAAAATCAGCTATACCTTTGCCTTTGAACCACTACAACAATACATGGTTGAATTTGAAGACGGCCGTGTACAGTTGATTCCTTTCGCTTGGGATTCTCGCACTGAGGGCGAAGGCGGTCAACGCTGGTTTCACCTCTATCCTGATACCACCAACACCGATGAATTCTACTGGACCAATAGTGGTCAAAACTGGAACTTCACGTGTGCTGATTGCCATTCAACGAACCTAGAGAAAAACTACGACAGCGCGAGTAATACCTACAACACTACTTGGTCTGAGATTAATGTCGGTTGTGAAGCGTGTCATGGCCCTGCAAGCGAGCACGTTGAACAGGCCTTGTTAGCAAATAAACAGAAAGCCAAAGCTAACGGTGGAAAGGATGCTCCAGTCTCGGCGCATTATGGTTTTGACCGCGACTTGTCGAAGTCGGTCAAAGAGTGGATCTATCAAGAGGGTAATTCAACCCTGCAACCAAAAGACATCATCCATACCAATCAAGTTCAAACCTGTGCTCAATGCCACAGCCGTCGTACTCAGTTAAATGAAACGGGTGATCACGTTAACGGGTCTTTCTTTGATAAGTATCGCTTGAGCTTGATTACCCCAGAGCTTTACCACAACGATGGTCAAATCTACGATGAAGATTACGTTTACGGATCTTTCCTTCAATCCGTGATGGCTGAAAAAGGCGTCACATGTACTAACTGCCACGATCCTCATACCGCTGAACTAAAAATTGCGGAAGAAGCCGTGTGTAGCCAATGTCATATTGCATCAGAATACACTCCTGAAAAGCACACATTCCACGAAGCGAATACTGAAGCTTCACAATGCACGACTTGTCACATGCCAGAGACGACTTACATGGAGGTCGACCCAAGGCGTGACCACAGTTGGCATATCCCACGTCCTGATATTAGCCAACACATTAAAACGCCGAACGTGTGCACTAGCTGTCATGCAGATCAAACCGACCAGTGGGCAGATAAGCAAATCGGTGAGTGGTTCCCAGATTCTAAGTATCGTAATCAGCAGCACTTTGCCGTTGCCTTTTATGCTGACTCGATAGGGCACAGAGGTGCAGAGGATGCGTTGGCATACTCGGCTCAGGACTCTAGCTTAAGCAATATCATTCGTGCATCGAGCTTAGAACGTTTGGGCGGTAATACGGGTAAGAATACGCTTATTTCGCTGGCAAGAGCGGTGAAACATGATGATGAAATGATCCGTTTGGGTGTGGTACAAGGCTCGTCTGGTTTCCCATTCACTGACCGTTGGCAAATTCTAGAGCCGCTACTGAAAGACCCTGTATTGTCGATTCGTTCAGAAACCGCAGGCGCATTAGTGCGTTATTGGGGAGAAATGAACCCTCTGCAGAAAGACCAAATCAAGCCTGCATTAGAAGAGTACATTGAAATACAGCAATTTAATGCCGACAGAGGATTTGGACGTACTAACCTAGGCAACGTTTACCGAGATTTAGGCCAGCACGACAAAGCGATTGAGTTTTATCTAGGCGCTATCGAGATTGAGCCTTATTTCGAAAACAGCTACGCCAATTTAGCAGATTTGTATCGAGCGCAAGGTAACGAGGCAAAAGCGTTGTCGACCTTGAAGCAAGGTATTGAAGCTCAGCCTAAATCGAGTGTTTTGCCATACAGCACAGGATTGTCTCTGCTTCGTGTGAAAGATTACGAACAAGCAACGGACTACCTTAAACAAGCCGCTGAAACTGCGCAAACCGACCCTCAATATTGGTATGTGTACGGATTGGCTTTGGAAAAATCGGATGTGCTTGCGGCAAGTCATTCACTGCATAAGGCTTACCAATTTAGCCGCAACCCACAGCACCTGTATGCCCAGTGTGAAGTGTTGGCGCGAAACAGTCATATACCGGGCGTACCAAAGGCGTTTGAGCAATGTATTTCATCATTGAGCAAAGTGGCACCGCCGGAAGCCATTAACCAATTGAAAGCTAAGTTTAAATAAAGCGATGAGGTGAGCTTGGCTATCGAGCTTGCTGCTTATTCCGCTTGTAACCAATTATCGCGTTTATAACTGTTTATCATGTGTATAACTAATAGTTATGGAGCTTGTGAGTAGGATGTACGCAGCCAGATTGAATTAAGGGAAGACCTATGAACCATGCGCAACAAGCAATAAACCAACTGATTGAACAAACAGAGAAAAGTGTTATCGGTCAGAGCCACGTCGTTCGGGCTCTGGTGATAGGGTTATTGACTAATGGCCATGTGCTTTTAGAGGGACTTCCCGGTACAGCGAAAACTCGCTCAGTAAAATCGCTGGCGAATCTACTGAACACCAGTTTTGGTCGAATTCAATTTACGCCAGACCTGCTGCCATCTGATGTGACGGGCACGGAGGTGTATCAAGAGCTTGATGGAAAGCCTCAGTTGCATTTCCAACCGGGTCCTATTTTCAACAGCATTGTATTAGCCGATGAAGTGAACCGTGCGCCTGCAAAAGTACAGGCTGCTCTGCTTGAAGCGATGGCGGAAGGGACGATTACGGTGGGTGGTCAAACTCACATCCTGCCAGATTTGTTCATGGTGCTAGCCACACAAAACCCAGTTGAGCAAGAAGGTACGTATCCACTGCCTGAAGCACAAATGGACCGTTTCATTATGAAAGTGACAGTCGACTATCCAGAAGATGAAGCTGAACGCGACATCATTCGACTTGTGCGCAGTGAGGAACTCGGTAGCGAGACCAGTTCAGAATTAGTCACGCCACAACATATTGAACCTGAGTTGGTACTTGAAGCTCGGCGCCAACTTCCAGACATTGCCGTTTCTGATTTAGTTGAGAACTACATTGTGGCCTTGGTGATCGCAACTCGTAAGCCAGAGCGTTACCCAGAATCAAACTTGTCTAAATGGATTGAGATTGGTTCAAGTCCGCGTGCTTCCATCGCGTTGGATAAATGTGCTCGCGCTTATGCATGGTTGCAAGGACGTGACCATGTCACGTTGGACGATGTGCGTGCCATGTTACCAACCGTATTAGGTCACCGATTCTCGTTGTCTTACGACGCATTGGCCGATGGTGTTGACCATCAAAGAGTGGTTGAAGAACTGCTCGATAATGTTGAGATTGGATAACTAGGGGGCGTCATGGCGAAGCCAACACAAGCTCCCAAATCGCAAGGCCTTGATCCACGACTGTATTGTGATTATTCAAGGTTAGTGCGAATTCAGGCTCAAGCTGAGTCGTTTTCACTGTTACCTCATTTAAAAGCGGGCAGCGTACTTTCGGGCAGACATAACTCTTTGTTCCGTGGTCGTGGTTTGAACTTCGAAGAATTACGTCATTACCAATTGGGTGATGATATCCGTAATCTCGATTGGAAAGTTACGATGCGAACGGGTAAGCCTCATATTCGTAGCTATACCGAAGAGAAAGACCGTAATGTGATGATCTGTGTCGATCAGCGCAGTTCGATGTTCTTTGCGTCTCAAAACACCATGAAATCTGTTGTGGCTGCCGAAGTGGCGGCATTGTGTGGATGGCGAGTGCTGAAAGATGGTGATCGTGTCGGCTTCGTTTTGGCCTCGCACCAAAAACTGTTTCATACCAAAGCTCAACGTTCTCAATCTGATTTGTTGGCTCAGCTAAAACATCTTACCAAAGCCAATCAAAGCTTAGGCGTCAATGTAAGTGATGGCGATAATGTTGGTTTTAGCCAGTGGATTGAACTGATCAAACGAATGAGACTCAAGCAATCAACCTTGATATTCATTAGTGACTGGCGAGACTGCCGAGAACAACATCTCGATCGACTAAAGCAGTTACAGCAACACAACGATATCTTGGCCATTATGGTCACCGATTCATTAGAACAGTCATTGCCTCAAGATCTTGCAAGCGCAAACTGGGTGGTGGGTGATGGTCGCTTTCAACTTAATCTGGATAGCCAATCTAAGGTTAACCTCGCAAGTGAAAGCCTTGCCCAAAAAGCGGCACTTCAGAAACTGTCCCTTGCTAAATTGATGGCGATGAAAAACCTCCCTTATATAGAATTAGACACGTCGGGCAATCACATATCACAGCTGCAGAAACTAGTGGGAGGGCGCTAAATGGCTGTTGAACATACTCCCCCAAGTACCTATATCCTCCGCGAACTGCACGATGTAGCGATTCCTGACAGTGTGAGCTGGGCTCCTCAAACGATCGGCTGGAAGATCCTTGGCGTTATTCTGTTATTGGTCGCTATCTATCTGGCTTATCGCTTGGCGTTAAGGTGGTGGAATAACCGTTATCGCAAAGAAGCGCTTCAAGAACTCATGGTACTGGATGCAAGAGACAAGAACTCAACCGAACGAACCTTTAAAGTCCTCAAAGTGGTGCTTCGTTACCTAGACAGCAGTAATGCCAAGTTGTTTGGCCAAGCTTACGTGAACCGTTTGAACGCTTATCTGCCTGTTAGCGCCAACACGAGTGAAAACAGCAATGCGTTCTTTGCCGATGAAATTTCGGAATTATGGATGCAAAGCCTAATTGATACTAATGTGCGTTTGAGCTTTGAACAGCGTTTAGAGGTAATTCAAACCGCGATGATGTGGCTAAAACTTCACAAGCCGAATGTACAGGTAACGGTTGAGGGGCAAGACAATGTTTGATGTTTTATCTTCCAGCTTTGAATTTGCGCATCCGCTGTGGTTTATTGCGCTGCCTTTACCGTTGTTGGTCTACTTTGCGGTGCCAGCTTATCGAACTAAGCAAATGGCGATTAAGGTGCCATTTTTTCGAGAATTGGTAGAAGCGATTGGGGAAGCACCGTCAGAAGGTGCAAGCCAGTTAACTCCAAGCTGGTGGCAACGAACCACGCTCATTATTACTTGGGTATTGGTCGTGTGTGCGTTAGCGAAACCAACCATTCTTGGTGAGCCACAGGTTCGCGAACAATTGGGTCGTGATGTGATGGTGGTGGTCGATTTGTCTGGCTCAATGGCGGAGCAAGATTTCACTTCTAAACAAGGCGATAAAATCTCTCGTTTAGATGCGACCAAAGAGGTGCTGGCTGATTTTGCGAAAACCAGAAAAGGTGACCGACTCGGTTTGATCTTGTTTGGTGATGCAGCGTTTGTACAAACGCCATTTACCGCGGACCAAGATGTATGGCTTGAACTGCTTAATCAAACCGATGTCGCGATGGCAGGGCAAAGTACGCACTTGGGCGATGCAATTGGCTTGGCGATCAAGGTGTTTGAACAAAGTGAAAAGCAAAGTGCTGCCGTTCAAGATTCAAACGTCGACACCAACGAAAAAGAGAAAGTCGTGATCGTATTAACAGACGGTAATGATACAGGAAGTTTTGTTGAACCGATTGATGCCGCCAAAGTTGCGAAGGCGAAAGGCGTTCGTATTCACGTGATCGCCATGGGCGATCCGCAAACCGTTGGAGAGGTTGCTCTGGATATGGAAACCATCAAGCGTGTCGCTCAAGAGTCAGGTGGCGAAGCCTTTGAAGCACTTAACCGCGACGAACTGACCAAAGCCTATGCTCAGATTGGTGAGCTTGAACCTCAGTTATATGAAAGTACCACTTATCGCCCTAAACAGGGGCTGCACCACTATTTGATGGCGATTGTTGTAGTGATGTATTTGACCGCATTCAGCTTAGCAACGATACGCCGAAGATCGCTGCTCGCTTCTTCGGCTAAGAATTTGAAAGGAGAGAGTGATGCCTGATTCTCTCACGATACAACAGTTCTTTACCCAGTTTCATTTTATCCGACCTTTGTGGTTGTTGGCCTTTATTCCGATGTTCTTCCTGTTATGGGTTCGTTGGAGAGAAGAGACCAAACCAACGTGGAAAGACATTTTACCTACACATTTACGTGATGCATTGACGATTGGCGAAACAGGCTGGCACAAGCAACTGCCGTTGAAGCTATTGGTGGTGATTGTGACTATCGCCATCATTATCTGTTCTGGCCCAACATGGCAGCGTGAGGCTTCGCCTTTTGGTGAAGACAAAGCGTCGATGTTGGTTGTGCTTGATAGTAGTGAATCTATGCTTGCTAAAGATTTGCCTCCAAGTCGCTTGGAACGATCTAAGCAGAAAATTAGAGACTTATTGGCAGCTCGCAAAGGCGGTAATACGGGCTTAGTGGTTTATGCAGGCAGCGCACACGTGGCGATGCCCGTCACGCAAGACAGCAAGGTGTTTGAACCGTTTCTAGCGGCTATCACACCCGATATCATGCCGGTATCAGGTAAGTCAGCAGAAGAAGCACTGCCACTGATTAATCAGCAACTGTCTGGTGAGTTAGGCTCTTCTGTACTGTTGGTATCAGATGGTGTAAACCCAAGCGCCATTAGGGCGTACGAGAGTTTCTTTAACGACAATCCGTATCAGTTGCTCATTCTCGCCGCAGGAAACAGTAATGTGGTGAGCGATAACCCTGTCGACCTAGATTCACTGCGTAACTTAGCGAGTAAGACGGGTGGACGAGTGATTGAAGTGACCGTTGATGATTCGGATATCCAACAACTGAACAGAGCGGTTGAAAGAAACATGCAGCTCAACGGCGAATCTTCAATGCCTTGGAAAGACATGGGCTATGGACTGCTTATTCCAATGGCTTTCATTATGTTGCTATGGTTCAGAAAAGGGTGGTTGGTGCAGTGGTGTGTCGTTGGTTTGATGATCACAAGCAGCATGTATTCACCAGACACTTTGGCGAAAACAGTCAACTTAACCGCTGAGAAACCAGTTGTGGTGGAGTCGGTTACTACTTGGGACAAAACAGCTCAATGGTGGTGGGACTTATGGTTAACGCCCGATCAGCAAGGTCAACGCCTGTTGAATCAGAAAGAATATCTTCAAGCTGCCAAACATTTTACTGACCCAATGCGAAAGGGCGCGGCTTATTACTATGCTCGTGATTTTAAGCTCGCTCACAGTGCGTTTTTGCAAACCAAAACTGACCTTGGTTTGTACAATGCAGCGAGTGCGTTAGCTAGGCAGCGTGAATACCTTGCCGCACGAGACCTCTTGAAATCATTAAGTGAGAAAGAGGATCTGTCACCAGAACTAAGAACGGATGTGGAGAACAATCTTGCTGTGCTTAGTGGAATTGTCGAAGAGGTAAACCGAACCAGTGAAAGCCAGTCTGGAACCACAGATGGCCCTGAAGAATCTTTAGAACTCGAAGACGATCAGCCGCGAACGGGTGATGGCGCTGAAGAAGAAACGGTAGCGGAATTGATGCTTAAGGAAACACTTAACGCGAATGAGATTTTGGGCAGCCAAGAGCTTGCCGACAAGTGGTTAAAGCGAGTAGAAGCCGATCCTAAGTTCTTCTTGAAATCCAAATTCCAAATTCAGTTAAGAGATCCTGCGCCTTCCATCGAACAAGCGTCAAAACAGGAGCAAACGCAATGAGTCGATATGATTTAGCTCTTGAAGCGATTCAATCAAAGCGAGCGCGATTCACAGCCCGCACATGGTTGTTGTCGATGACTCTTATGTTGAGTTGGTTTTTTCCTGCTGTTGCTTCTGCTGCCGATATCTTCGATCTGCAAAAAAGTGGTGACGTTGAGCTTATCGCTTGGATTGGCGAGAAACCCAAGTCAGGCGACAAAATAACGCCGGGCAAAGTCAGCGTAAATGAGCAGGTCATTCTGAACATTGAGGTGGCGACACCGCGCTGGTTAACGGGCGGCACTCGAATCGGCAGTATCGAAATCCCTAACGTTATCGCTAAGCAGCGTAACCAACTCGCGACGAACTACACAGAAAGAGTCGGTGGTACTACATGGTCACGTCAGCGTTGGGAAGTGACGCTTTATCCGATGACTTCCGGTGAGTTTGTTATTCCAACCGTACCGGTTCGTATCCAAGTTTCTGCTCCTGATGGTTCAAACGTGGGCGGTACGCTTTACACGCAGCCGATTAAGTTTGAAGCTTCGTTGCCTTCAGGTTTACTCGATAATGAAACGCCTTGGTTTTCTGCGACAGAAGTAGATATAGAGCAGCAATGGCAACGCTCAAGTGAAGAGCTAAAAGTTGGCGATGCTATTACTCGAACTATCACGATTAAGGCAAAAGACAGCTTTTCTGTGTTGCTGCCAGATGTGCTAACCAATAAGTCCACTAAGCAGTTCCAAGCTTACCCACAGCCCAACCGTTTGGATGACACTCAAGAACGTGGTGATTATCGCTCAAGCCGAGTTGAACAGACTGTATATGTGATTCAGCAGGGTGGTGAGTTTACGCTGCCAGAGTTTTCATTTCAGTGGTGGGACAGCAAAAATCAACGCCTTGAAAACGTGGTGATAAAAGGAGAAGTGTTTGAAGCCAAACACACAGTCCAATCTTTCATCAAAGCCTACATGTCGGTGTTTATTACTGTTGGTTTGGCGTTATTAGTCTGCATTGCGTTGATTATTTCCGTTAAGCGTTACTACGCAAATCGTCCAATACCAAGTTGGTTGGTATTACGTCGTTTACTCAAGCAAGGTAATTGGGCTGCATTAAGAACCTTTATCTACCGTCAATTGCGAAACGAAACCTCTCAGTTAGAACTGAATAAAGCGCAACATGATAAAGCGAAAAATGGTAAATCAAATGGGAAAAAGCGTTGGCTAGAGGATAGCGAAGCCCTTCAACAAGGATGTGAAGATAAAAACGTATTCACTCGTTTATGGAAAGGGTTACGTAACTTGCCCAACGAGAAATCAAGCCAGAGTCAATCTCGTTCAATTGCCGCTCGCTTGAAAATCCCTAAAGCCTTGCCAAACTTAAAAGATAGAACTAAGTAGCAAACTTTAGTTATTCGCATCGAACATAATCGGCAGGTTCTCTACTATGGGGAACCTGCTTCTTTAATATGGAACTGTATGAAAAGTACCGAACTAAATCTAATTCCTATATTTGTTGCTATCTATGAAGAGCAGAACTTATCTAGAGCTGCTAATCGCATGGATATAAGCCAACCAGCAGTGAGTAAAGCACTTGCAAGGTTGAGAGATATCTATGATGAGCCACTGTTTCATCGCACCACATCAGGCGTAGAGCCAACCACATTCGCTATTGATATCTATCCTGCAATGGCCGCTGCACTTAAAAACTTTACTTCTACCTTATCCGCATCAAGAGACTTCGATCCTAAAACCTCAGGCCGCGTGTTTTCCATTGCCTGCGTCTCGGCGGCGAGCTACGAAATGATGCCAAAAGTCATGCGGTTAATCAGCCAAGTCGCACCAGGTATCGCGTTAGAGGTTCATCCTCTGTTTACCGAAGACTATGAGTCTGATTTAAGGCTGCAAAGACACGACGTGATTGTTGATATGACGCCTAAAGGAAGAACCATGCTTAAGCACGAGGTGATTTCTACAGAAGAGCTGGTGGTGGTGTGTAGTAGTGATCATCCTACGGTTGGCGATACCATCGATATGGAACAGTTCTTAGCACTCGAGCATGTGGTGGTCTCTAGGTGGCATGCGCGCAAAAGCTTATTAAGCTCTGAGCACTATAGTGACCTTGAGAAACGTAGAATCGTGTATCGCGCAGCGGGCGTTGTAGAGATGCTTCCTGTTATCGAAGGCTCTGAGTACATCGGAGTAATGCCTATTTCATCAGTGCATTGTTTTGCTGAAAAGTACGCGGTAAAAACACTGCCATTGCCCTTCGAGTTGGAAGACCTCGATATGTGTATGATTTGGCATCCAAGCCGTACTAATGAACCAAGCCATAAGTGGTTACGAGCTAAGATCAAAGCGGCAGCAAAAGAGTTATCAAGTTAGCCTATACAAGGACATCGCCATGGACAGCATTCGCGTGATTTTAAACGGAAAGAAAGCCAATATCCCGGAATTAAGGCAAGCCATCTTTGCGGCGAGGGACAATGATATTGACCTGCAAGTTAGAGTGACTTGGGAATCGTCGGACATGTTTCGTTTGGTAAGCGAGGCAATATGCGATGGTGTTAAGCGTCTGATTGTTGTCGGTGGCGATGGAACGGTGAATGAAGCCGTTAACGCGCTCAACCAGTTCCGTGTCAGTGAAAGACCACAACTGGCGCTTATCCCAATGGGCACTGCGAATGATTTTGCTACCGCAACGGGAATACCTAACGATATTTCGGGTGCTTTTGAACTAGCGCTGGAAGGCAAGGCGTTTGCGGTGGATAGCGCGCGTGCGAATGACCGCTATTTTATGAATGTCGCTGCGGCGGGTTTTGGTGCTGAAGTCACAGCTGAAACGCCAGTCGAGCTTAAAGATTTTCTCGGTGGCGGTGCGTATACACTAACAGGTGTGGTGAAAGCACTTGGCTTTAAGCCCTACAGTGGCACGTTGCCCATAGACAAAGGCAGCTTTACCGGCGAGATCCTTGTTGGTGCTTTTTGTAATGGTCGCTTAGCGGGTGGAGGACAAGAGTTAGCACCCAATGCATTGATTGATGATCGCTGTTTACCCAGTCGGGTATCGAGCTATCACGCGCCACCATGGCTAGGTGGGTCATCCAAGTCAGTGAGAAGTTCGCCCCGCTGTATGCCGCCTTGAAAGAGCACCTACTTCAACAAGTGGTGGTTCAAGCGGATGAAACGCCGCTCAATGTGCTCAAAGAAGAGAAGCAGTGTTATATGTGGCTTTACTGCTCAGGCGCTGACTCGCCCGAAGCGGCACTGCCGAATGTGAAAAAATCGCCTTGTACGACTATCAAAACAGTCGCGCGAGGGTGTGCCCCGTGGACTTTTTAGGTGACTACAACGGTTATCTACAAACCGATGGCTACACGGCTTATCATGGTCTGCATCACGTCACTAATGTGGGGTGCTTAACGCAAGTTCATGGACGCGAAGAAGCTTCAAGGGGAAGGTAAATCGGGCAAGGCTGATAAAGTGCTGGCTAAACCCCAAAAGCTCTACGGGATAGAATCACGCTTAAAAGGTGCGCCTGCCGAAGAACGCAAAGCAGAGCGTTAAGCGTATGCCAAGCCGATACTGGATGATCTTTACCAATGGATGACAACCCAGAAGGTGATAGGCTCTAGCCCACTAGGCAAAGCAATAAAGTACTAGCTCGGGCAATGGCCTAAACTCATTCGTTATATCGACGATGGTCACTTATCTATCGAGAATAATCGCGCTGAACGCGCAATTAAACCGCTGGTTATTGGCAGGAAAAATTGGCTATTCTCCAACACACCAAACGGTGCTGATGCGAGCGCGATGCTTTACAGCATCATCGAGACCGCGAAAGCCAACGGTCTTATCCTCTAAGACTACATGGTCAAGTGCATGAAAGAGCTGGCGAAAGCAGAGCCTGATATCGACGCACTTCTACCTTGGACCTCTTCGGGTCAAGTCAAAACAGACCTCAACAATATTGGCTTTGGCCTCGAAACTTACGTTTGGTGCTAACTATGCCATCGGACTCTAATAACATATTTGGGTTCTTTGATGAGTTTGAAGCTTCAGAAGGAGAGTCACAGCAACCCCCTATAGAGCTGTTTCAAGAACCCGTTGAAATTTTATCAACCCTAGATAGTCAGCCAAAGAAGGTACAACAAGAAGTCTTTGTGATAAATAAAAAGCGACATCCACTCACGGTAGTGAATATATGTAGGGCCACGTCCTGCATAAGCGATTTATTCAAATTTAAAGAGTGAATTAATATCGCACCATAAAGAAAAAATACTTCAAATACTCCAGAAATGAGCATGGCTGAGCATAGGGATTCTCAGGTTTGATGATACCAATATCAGGTCAGATGGCCGAACACATTTATGGGTACAACCATGAATTTAACGCATCGCTCACTCATGGTTATCGCTATCACTGTTGCTCTTTCTGCGTGGGGTAGTGATGAAACCAGCTCACGTCCTATTAAGCCAGAACCGCTTCAGACATTACCAACAGAGCAGGTTTCAGTATCCATCGGGGACGCGACTCTTTTCGCAAATAGAGAGTCTGTTGTGATCAATACCTTAGCAGGTGACGAGCAACGCGTATCCATTGAAGCGTTTAAAGGAATCACTTACGCCGATCAACAACGTTTTCAGCACAGTCACTCCGTCAATTAGAACACAATGCTGATAGCGCTATAGATGCGACACAATTTGGCGCCGTGTGCCCACAGCTTAAAATAACCCAGCAAGAGCAATCTGAAGATTGCTTGAATCTTAATATTTGGCGTCCTTCGGAGATCAATGGTTCAGAGTCATTACCCGTGTATGTCTTTATTCATGGTGGGGACTTTGAATATGGCGCAGGTTCTGATACCGATATTAACGGTGATACCGTCGTGGCTAAAAGATACCATTTGATATACGGGTGGCGTTGGCGCTGGAAAGGCGAACCTCGATATTTTCAAAGAGTTCAGTATAGGTGCGTCGTACAACAAAACGATTCAATTCGGCACAAAAAACTCGGGAGTCGCTGCGCTTCAGCAGCTCCAGTTTCGAGTGGCAAACACACCATTGATGCTGGGTGTGAAACAGATTATTGGCCAGAGATCGGTAGAGTTTGAGACCAGTAATGAAGATGTGAATAACGCTATCAATGGCGTTATTCAATATTTTATGGGCCAAAGCTCGGTGACCTCTGGGCTGGGTGTTGTCGCGGAATACGATAATGCGATCGATAATCGTTGGACCGTTTCTGCGTTTTATGGCCTGGGTAAAGCGACAGTAGAGGGCAGTCTGTCAGACGATGAAAGTGTCGATGCGTATGGTGCTGGATTTCGCTATCAGATAGCTTGCCGATATGGGTTACACATGGGGGTAGACCTCGCTTTTAGTGACGTTGACAGCGCGTTTTATATAACGGTTGGCAGTGGATTCTAATGATGGAAAGGTGGGTGTTAGTCAATCGATTGATTTTTCTACATGCAGCATAGTTTTCATAGCAATCATGAACTAATATTCTTTTACAACAAACATAACAGGTATCAATATGAAAAATTACGACCCAAATGAATTGGACGCTACGCAAGTATTACTTGATGGTGTCGATACAGATAAACGTTCGACTTTGACTAAGTTAGCGGTTGGGGCTGCGGCACTGCCTTTTGCCTCTGTTTTACATGCAGCCCCTGAAAAACTGGTTGGCCAAAACATCAAACTGATGCCTAACGAGAAAGGGCCATTTGATATCGTTATCGAAAATGGCCGTGTTGTTGATCCTGAAACTGGACTCGACGCAATTCGTAACGTCGGTATTAAAGGTAAGCGTATTGCTGCAATCTCAGACAAAAAGCTGCAAGGCAAAACAATCATCGATGCTGAAGGTCTCGTGGTTGCACCTGGCTTTATCGATATGCACGCTCACGGACAACAACTTCCTGCTGCCCGTGCTCAAGCATTCGATGGCGTAACCACCGCTCTTGAGATGGAATCTGGTCTATTCCCAATCGGAACGTACTACGATATTACTGCTGCTGAAGGTCGCCCGATTAATTACGGCGCTTCTGTAGCATGGACTTACGCTCGTATTCAAGCAAAAGAACCTACGATGCCTGCTCCTGATGGTACGATTGTTTGGTTCCAGAAAGCTTTTTCTAAAAACAATTGGCAAAATACCCTAGCAACCCCAGATGAATTAAAACAAATTCTGGGCTCGGTTGAGCAAGGTCTTAAAGAGGGGGGCTTAGGCATTGGTATTAACGCGGGTTACGCACCAGGTTATGGCCACAAAGAGTACTATGATCTTGCTAAACTAGCAAAACGCTATGAAGTACCAACCTACACTCACGTTCGTTACCTAAACAGCGCAGAGCCACAATCAAGCTTTGAAGCATACCAAGAACTCATTAGTCTGTCGGCGACAACGGGTGCACACATGCACATTTGTCACCTCAACAGCACGTCAGTACAAGATATCGAAGATTGTGCCGATTTAGTTCAATCCGCCATTGATCAAGGTTTAGCCGTTACTACTGAAGCTTATCCTTATGGTGCTGGCTCTTCCGTTATTGGCGCAGAAGTTTTCCGTGGTGACGATTGGTTACAACGTTGGGGTGTACCAAGCGCTAGCTACATGGAAGCGAATGGTAAAGCACTAAACCAAGAAAAAGTCACTGAACTACAAGCATCAGCGCCCGGTACCGTGGTTGTCATGCACTTCTTAAAACCCGATGAGAACAAAGAAGATCGCGCTAAAATGGACCGTTCAGTATTATTCCCAGGTGCAGCTATCGCTTCAGATGCAATGCCTTGGATGGATGATAAAGGCGTATTAATTGAAGGTGATGTATGGCCACTTCCAAGCAACGCAATAGCTCACCCTCGCTCACTTGCCTGTTTCTCTCGTTTTATTGAAAAATATGTCGAGGAATACAAAGCGGTAACACTAGTAGAAGCGATGGAAAGAACTAGCTTAAACGCATGTCGTATTCTTGAGGATGCTGTTCCACAAATGGCAAATAAAGGTCGTATTCAAGTAGGTAAAGATGCTGATTTAGCTATTTTCAAACTTGATGAAGTAAAAGCCGTTGCAACATTTGATAAACCAAATGCCCTTTCTACAGGCATGAAATACGTACTTGTAAACGGGACACCTATCATTGAAGCTGGTGAAATGTTGTTAGATTCAAACCCAGGTGAAGCGGTTCGCAACAAAGTTACGGGCTAAGTTATCCTGACTTAAAAGGTTGGGCATTAGCTCAACCTTTTTTATTGCTTACCGAGTAAATATAGACAACGAAAATCGAAAGAGAGCATGCTATGAGCAAGAAGCCTATTCCAGTAACAATTTTAGCCGGATTTTTAGGAGCAGGGAAAACGACCCTACTAAACCATATATTAACCAATGCAAATGGAATGCGCATGGCTGTGATCGTCAATGATTTTGGATCAATCAATGTTGATGCGGAGTTAGTTAAATCTGAAAGTGAAAATATGATCAGCCTAGAGAATGGCTGTATCTGTTGTAACCTTGCAGAAGGACTAGTCGTTTCGGTAATGCGTTTACTCGCATTAGAGGAACGCCCAGACCATATTATTGTTGAAACTTCAGGTATCGCAGAACCCAAAGAAGTGGCACTTCAATTTGAAGATCCGGAACTGCAAGCACACGCACCTTTAAATGCAATCGTGACGACGATCGATGCGGAAAACATTTTAGGGCTAGAAGGCCCAATGGAGACGTTGTCGAAGCAGCAAATTCAAGTGGCTGACATTGTTCTGGTTAATAAAGTTGACCTAGTCGATGCTGATAAACTAGAGCAAGTCAAAGCATGGTGCCGAGTACAAGCTCCGTTTGCTAAATTGATTGATATTTCATTCGGCGAAGTGGATTTACCTATCTTATTTGATGCCCCTGAAAGTACGCGCTTTGTCACTAACAAAATAGCGGCTGATCAAAAGGAATGCCAGCACCATGATTGTCATGATGAGCACTGTCATCACGTGAACCATGATTTCGAAACATTCAGCTTTGAAACTGATCAACCACTTAATCTACAAAGTTTGTATCCTCTACTGCAACAGTTTTCAATTGATGCTTATCGCATGAAAGGTATTTTAAATTTAACCGATCGTCCTGATCATCGCTGTGTATTTCAGTGCACGGGCCAGCGAGCCAATGTGACGGTTGGAGATGCATGGGAAGATGATGAATCTCGTTCGTCACGGTTAGTCTTCATTGGACCTAAAGGTGGCCTTGATAAAGAGAGTATGCGTAAAAAACTGAACGCACTGGTGGCGTAGTTAGAACGGAAATGGAGTAGATGGCAAGCCTATCAACCTAGCGCTTGCCTATACCTAGCTTACCTCTGCCTACTTTGCATTGACTCATCCTAAGCATCCTTATCTTATTGAATTATTGGCTACTTTCGATTCTATTCGGTTTTTCCAAATCCATATTGCTCATTCTCCTCGCCATCTGAAACAAAATAGTCTTATCGATTTTCGAGACTCTGTTCATCAGTACCTTCTCAGAATCGGTTAACGTCAAAAAGCAGATAAAGACTCAATCGTGGGTTATTGGGGCGTGTTGATCAGCGATTGTTAGCTCGATGGTTAGTCCTCAATGATGGAATCAAAATGACGACTAAATATAGAATAAACCATGATTTGTCCCGCCATAATCGCGCCAAACATCAGCAAGGCGGACAGACCAATATTCGGAATGGGTAAAATGGAGGTCGCAAAGAAGGACTCACTTGCTCCGACAATGATTCGACTACCGGGGACAAGAATGATGATCCCTTGAATAATGTATATGAGTGGTGGAACGTGACGCAATTTTCCCATCCCCAACCCGTAAAGCGTAATGAGTATTGTGCTTACCCATGTACCTACAACCCAATCGGAAGTAAACCAATGTGGCCCCCACATGCCAATTGCCGCGACAGGAAGGCCTAAGAGAATTTCTGTCATACTTGCGTTGAAAATAAGGCCAATAGCGACAGAAATCCCGATCAGTGCGGTGACATGAAGAACGAATGGGATTTCATCAATAAATACCGGTACCGATAATGGTTGATTGATTATGTTGGCTAAGCCTAACCCCATAACAATGCCGATGAATATTTTCATTACTATGAGTGCGCTTTGTGCAAGCAGTTCGATACCTGACCGAAAGTCATTGAGAGCAAGACTGGCTAAGCCGTTGGTGACGGTTAACCCAGGAATAAAAAGGACAATGGAAGAAATGCACAGTGCCAATGTTGGTAAGCCGGGAACCTGTGCCGCTATCATACCGGTTAAAAAACTGGCTACTAAGGCGACAAAGAACTCGACAAGAATGCTTCTTGGCCCAGTCAGGAAAATTTGTGCTAGCCAGGCTATAGCGCCCAGAATAATGGATAAACCGACCGCCAGATAAGTACTGCCAACTAACATTAAATAACATGGCGGAAGCAATAAATTGGCAAAGCACAAGGTACGATTCGAGTAGGTTTCTGAACCTTCGTAATGGGAATGAGTCGAAAACCCTTTAAGCGTTGCGACTAAATCACGTAAGTTAACCGAGGGTGGTTTTTTGTTTTCCATCACGACTTTTTGCGTGGGTTGCTCAAAAATAGTGATGACTTTTGTCGGGGTCACATCAATAGAGACTTCAATGTTCTGGCGTTTTGCATAAGCTTGAGTGTATTGAGCTACCGAGTAAGGCGCACAACCAGATTGATGTAATCGGTCAGAAAAGCTCAAAATTTCTTGCTGGCATTGTTCGATATGATTTGTTTGTTTCATTCTGTTTGTTTCTCAATCAACAAGGCGATATATGTTTGAGGGGCATTCTAATTCAATAGTATCCTAATTCAAGCGTAACCAATAGTCGTGTATAGAGGACGGGCCCCTACAAACGAACAAGGCAATGGTTAAAAAGATAGGATTCATTGAATGAGAGGTTATCAGTTTATCGTTGAGGTAAATCAGTCATTGTTGAAGCTGCAACCTCAAAAATAGATCCGCTCATGCAGCTATTTGAAGGCGTAAAACTCCAAATCCATGAGGTGATTGATTTAACTCTGAGGCTTTTAGAAAAGCTCGGTAATGAGTAAAGGAAACTAATATTTAGGAAATGGAAGCCTAAATAAGATTGATGATGAGCGTTAGAATCACAACTAGAATGGAACCGACATAAGCAATTTCAATAATGTTTGAATCAATCCAGTTGCAGTATGCTTGAATTGCTAAACTCAGTTTGTTTTTCATAATGGCCTTTGGAAAATTAACCGAAATCTACTGTAAATAATAGCTTATTATGAGTGAGCTTTGGTGACGGTTTCAAAGGTTCCTTAGCGCTAACAGTGTGATTGCGGCGCTCACGTATTAACAATATCGTCCCGTGGGTTCATGGGGCGGATACAGTCGATAAGGTTTAAGAGCAGAAAGTTGGGCTGAAAAAGAGGTTCGACCTAGTGAGTCAGAAACAGATAAACGGCTCTTTTATTGAGTGGGTGCTGGATTCGAAATCTAGCTCACGAAACCTTAGAGATTGAGTCTACTCAGTGATCTCTTGCAGCACTTCTCCGATTGACCCGCTTGGTTGGGTGATACCCAGTTTGTTCGAAAGCGTTGGCGCAATGTCATATGGCGTGACTGCTCGCGATACCTTCTTAGCTTCAACGTCGTAGCCTGCAAAGATCACAGGCACATGAGTGTCGTATTTCCACGGAGAACCATGTGTAGAGGCAATTTGGAGGCCTTCCATGTCGTTAATGTAGCTGCGCGGTGCAAATACTACGTACACGTCGCCAGAACGAGCAGGGTGGTAGTTGTTTTTAATTAGCTGCATCACATGCGTATCCGGTACTCGGTTAGCCGCAATGTCACTACTTGATACAGCAAACGCAACACCTTTCACTTTTGCAATTTCATCCGCAATAGCTTCTTGGACCTTAGCCAGATCAAGCTTCTTCTCAGCGATCAGATCATGATTCAGATAGATGTAAGGTTGTGCGTACAAGCGAATCGCGTCTTTGGTTAAACCAAATTCATCCTTCAATCGTTTCTCAACACCACTCGAGAGTAGTGTGTCTTTATTGAAGTATTGAGCTTGATTGAAACCAAGCGCATTTGCCGCAGGTGAAGATTCAGGAACGCCGTGGTCGGCAGACAGCACAATCAATGTGTTTTCTAGCCCGACTTGGTTATCCACGGTTTTGAAAAGCTTAGCGAGAGTCTTATCAAGTCGGATAAGGTTGTCTTCTGTTTCTAGGCTTTCAGGGCCGTAAAGGTGCACCACGTAGTCATTTGATGAGAAACTCACTGACAGATAATCGGTCACGTCGCCTTGGCCAAGCTTCTCTTGCATCAACAAGGTGCTAGCGAAGTTTTCCGTGATTTCGTCACCAGCAGGGCTGACGGTCAGCGTTGTGCTGTAGTACTTGTAACTTGCCGGGCCATAAGGATGAGGGAAGGTGCGTTGGAAGTCACCGAGTTTCACTTTGTGTTCGGTATCGTGTTCTTGCAACGTGTATTTATCACGCGGTAATGAGAGCTCCCATTTCTGTTTGGAATACTGAGCAGCAATCGCTTTCTCGTTCCAGCGTGATACCCAATCTGGATACTCGTCATAGTAATAGTTACTGGTGACAAACTCCGATTGTGCTTTGGAGAACCAGAAGGCTTTACCACTGTGTCCTGCCAATGAGATTGCGCCGCGGTCTTTCACTGATACACCGAATACTTTTGATTTGCCACTATTGGAAATCGTCAGTTCGTCACCAAACGTGGTGGAGAGTATTGGCTCTGGAGAGCGGCCATCGCCTTGTGCTGTCTTCTGCGTTGGGTCGATCTCTGTTGCTTTATCGACACCTGCACCAGAGGTCAGCATTTGGTAGTTACCGTCTTCTACGTTATACACCAAACGTTCTTCGCTACGGTCATACCAAACGTTACCTACCATGCCGTGTACGCTCGGTGGAGCACCTGTTGCAAGAGACACATGGCCCACGATCGTTTCCGTGTTGCCATGTTGGTAGTTTGCGTTGGTGTAGTAGGTACCATCATCCATTAAGTACCGGAAACCGCCTTCACCGAAGTTGTGCTTATATCGTTCGATTAGATCTGCGCGCAGGCCATCTACCGTGATTTGAAGGACTAGATTTGGCTTTTCCTCAGCTGAAGCTGGGAGAGCGCAGAGTAACGCGAGGGTTAGTCCTGAAAGCTTGGTGTATTGCATAGAGTTTCCTTATTCACTGTTGCCGCTGAGTTCTAATGTTTGGTCAGGTTTCCAACGTTTGGCCAGATTTGTAACGTGTGTGCAGTGCGAATCGTATTTTTAGTATTGTTGGTGACGATTAGTGAACCATAACCTTCGGCATCTTTAGTTAGTTCGCTTCGTTAGCTAGTTCACATCCTTAACTAAACGCAGCCCCATATCTGACATAGTGATCGATTGGCTTGCGAAGTCACGACGGTAACTTTCAGATTCATTTTCGTCATAAGCAAAGCTGCCACCGCGAACCGATTTGTGTGATAAACCGACGTCGCTGTGTTTTGCGTTGTTAGGGTTGTCTGTTGGACCGAATCGGTAGAAGGTGTCATCGAAGGCATCGATAACAAACTCGCCCACGTTTCCTGTCATGTCATATAAGCCTAGTTCATTTGGTTTCTTTAGCCCGACTGGATGTGCGCTATTTTTAGAATTTGCTGAGTACCACGCAACATCATCTAAGTTATTGGAACCACTGTAAGTATAGCCTTTACTTTTATTGCCACCTTTGGCTGCAAATTCCCATTCAGCTTCAGTAGGCAGACGGTATTCTTCACCCGTTAATTCATTCAACTGCTCAACAAAATAGTTTGCTTGCTGCCAACTAAGGTTATTGACCGGAACTTGTGGGTTTTGGAAATAACTGAGAGATGAACCCATCACCGATTCGAACAATTCTTGAGTCACCTCGAACTTCGCAATATAGAAACTATCTACAGTTACATTACGTGCAGGACGCTCTGCTTTGGTCGCTTCTGGACCGTTCGACCCCATGGTGAATGTGCCGCCTTCAACCAACACCATCTCTTGGTCAATTTGTTGGGCGATGGGGTGTGTAGGCACGCTTGCACAGCCACTCAGAAGGATAGTCATGGTGACGCTGCTAATTGTTGCTAACTGTTTGTAATTAAGAAATTTCATCACGTGCCTCAGATGTTCGAAATAGGGTCTAATTCTAACGTTTAAGGTCATTCCTATTGGTTATAAAGGGTATAACATGTCACCTGTTCGAATAGGAATTATGATGGGTCCAGAATACTAAAATAGGTAGGTAAATCATGCATATTACTCAAGGTCCACAATATAACGGTAAAGCGTCTAAGCGCTTGCATGTCATGGCTAAGCCGATTGGCGCAGCATGCAACATTGACTGTAAATATTGTTACTACCTAAGTAAGCAAGATTTGTTGGAGTACAAGAAAGGCAGTTCTCCAAGAATGGATGATGAGACGTTAGAAACCTACATCCGACAATACATCGAAGGTCAAAACACGGCAGAAATCATCTTCTCATGGCAGGGCGGTGAACCGACCATGCTAGGCTTGGCGTATTTTGAACGCGTGGTTGAGCTACAGAAAAAGTACCAACCTGAAGGTGTATTGATTTCAAACGACTTACAAACCAATGGTACATTGTTGAATGATGATTGGGCTGAGTTTCTTGCGAAGAACAACTTCCTGATCGGTTTGAGTATTGATGGTCCTGAAATGCTGCACAATGCTTATCGTGTTAACAGAGCTGGCCGTGGCACATTCAAACAAGTGATGGCGGCTGTGGAGCTGCTGCACAAACACCAAGTGAAGTTCGCAACGCTTACCTGTGTGAATAACCTCACCAGTCAAAATGCACTTGAGGTCTATCGCTTCCTACGTGATGTGGTGAAGTCACCGCAAATGCAGTTTATTCCTATCGTTGAACAGAAAACGTTCCGAACAGTTGCACCACAAACATCCCAAGTAAGCGAGCAGCTTAAACAAGGCGACAAACGCCTGATCCCCGGCCATAAAGATTCAATCATGGAATCGTGGTGTGTGTCGGACTTGGCTTGGGGTAACTTCTTGATTTCTGTGTTTGACGAGTGGGCCAAAAACGACATCGGCAAGGTGTTTGTTCAGTATTTTGAAGCGAGCGTAGAAACATGGATTGGGCGTCCGAACCCATTGTGTACCTTGAACGAGATATGCGGAAAGGGTTTGGCAATGGAGCCAAATGGCGATGTTTTCTCATGCGACCATTATGTTTACCCTGAATACAAGATTGGTAATATTCATCACGAGAAACTTGATGATTTGGCGTACAGCGCACCACAGCAAAAGTTTGGTTTTGCTAAATCCCGCACACTGACCAGTCAATGTCAGCAGTGTGATTACAAGTTCGCTTGTCATGGTGAGTGCCCTAAGAACCGCTTTATCAAAACTCGTGCAGGCGAACCGGGTTTGAACTACTTATGTGCTGGTTGGCATAAGTTCTTTTCTCATGTCGATAAGTCGATGGCGTACATCGCTCGCGCGATGGGGCATCCGGTTGCTCATGGTAAATTCAGCGACTCAGTATTGATGGCGCATCGAGCAAAACAGGCGCAACAAGCTACGTTCGAGACCAAGTTTTAACTCGTTCTTTGGATCAACAGGTCCAAGATAAATTTAATCAGATACGAGTCTAAGGACAGGCTAAGTTCTCCAGTTTAAGGTAATACTATGATGAAGAAGAGTTTAGCGACGGCTGTTGCTTTATTGATTTCAACGTCCGCATTAATTTCAACGTCTGCGATGGCTGCGAATAGCGTTCAACAAACGGTTGACGCGCCAGCACAAAATATCAATCAAGTGCTTGAAATGACGGACACTCAAACCCGCATTCAACAGTTGTCTTACATGGCACAAGATCAGAATCAATCTGTTGAAAATCGTACTGGTGCACTGCAAGAGCTTGCTTCATATCCAAGCCAAAATGCGCTGGTGGCGGTGGCAAGAGGCTTAAAAGATCAAAACCCTGAAGTTCGTGAAGCGGCGGTTATCGGTTCTGAACCTTACCAACTTGAGCATCGTTGGGCGTTAGTTTCCCCCTTGCTAAAAGACAGCGATACCATGGTTCGCCATACGGCAACGTCAAACCTAGTCCGTGACTTCAATGCATTGGATGACGAGCAGAAAGCACAAATTGAACCACCAGTCATAGAGCTTATTAGCTTCTTGGAAACGCAAGAATCTGAAAAGTACCAATTACTGTTTGCTGATGTGCTTCGTTGGCACAATGACTGGGATAAGGCGGAAACGGTTTATCTAGAGCTGATCAATACGCATCCAAAAGAAGCGCAAGTTTGGTTGAGCTACGCAGATAATTTTCGAGCTCAGAACAAAGATAAGCAAGCAGTCGAAGTATTAGATCGTGGTTTGGAGAGCGTGCCAAACAACGCCGCTCTGCATTATTCGAAATCGTTGACTCTGGTTCGCCTTGAAGACAAAACTGCGGCAGCCAAAGAGATTGAAGTGGCTGCGAAGCTAGCGAAAGATAACAGCTACTACTGGTACCTAAATGGGGTATTACAAGAAGAGTTGGATATCGACAAGTCGACTAAATCGTTCGAGAAAGCATATTTGATCTCTGGTTCTCCAGAGCAGCTATACGCGGTATGCGATATCTATGTGCGCTACGGAAATGAAAAGACCGATGATTGCTTAGGTGAGCTAGGTAAAGTAGCTCCTGACTATGTTATTGATCAGTTGAAAGATAAACGAGTAGCGCCAAGCTCATAATATCCTAATGAGTAATTAGCGAAGCCTATAATGAAAAGCCAGTCGACACGTTCGACTGGCTTTTTCGCATCCATGAACTGCTTCATAGACAGGATCTTAAGA